>JAGNMH010000834.1 GCA_017991275.1 Acidobacteriota bacterium | reverse complement strand
CTTCTGGGTTGATCCGCAGGAAGAAATGATCGGAATCATGATGACCCAAGTCATCCCGTACACTCATATAAACATCCGGCAGGAGTTTCAGGTGCTGGCCAATCAGGCGATTGTGGACAGCGCGAAACCGAAAGCTGCGGCGACTCACATCACGTCGCGCTGAGAAGTAGTTATGAATAGCGAACAAAAAGCTCTGAAAAAAGAATACCAGCAAGGTCACACGCCGATGGGCGTTTTCCAGATTCGCAATATGGTCAACGAGAAAGTCTTTGTTGGCTCGGCGCTGAATCTGCCGGGGATTTTCAATCGGCACAAAGTTGAATTGAAGATGGGCAGTCATAAAAACAAAACGCTGCAAGCTGAATGGAACGAATTCGGCGCGGACAAATTTGCGTTTGAAATTCTGGACGAACTGACTCCGGTCAGCGATCCGCAGCACAATTACCGCGAAGATTTGGTGCATCTGGAAGATTTATGGCTGGAAAAGCTGCAACCGTTTGGCGAAGGCGGCTACAACGAACCGAAGAAAACGACTGAGCAGCGGCTGCGAATGATTGCCGAAAATCGGCTGGCTGCGGATCGGGAAAGGGACTAACAACATGAGCAACGTCATCATCACAATTTTTTCTACCGCCGGATACGACCGCGCGGCTCAAGGCGTCGCCGGAGCCGGTCGCCGTTTGGCGGATCAACTCGGAGGCAGACTCCACGCGATTGTTGTCGGCGCAAACAACGCAGAATTGAATACCGCACTGGCTTCGGTCGCCGACGCGGTCGTTTCCGCCGATCAACCCGAACTGGCTGAATACCAGCCGGAAGCGTGTTTGGCCGCGCTGACAGAACTGTGCAAACAGATTTCGCCTGCCGCCGTGTTGATGAGCAACGACACGTACAGTCAAGAACTGGCTCCGCGATTGGCGCACAGGCTTGGAGGCAGCGCAGTTGGCGACGGAGTCACGCTGGCGGCAGAAGGCGGCGCGATTCGCGTTCAACGAGCTGTGTACGGCGGCAAAGCTGTGGCTACGGTTCAATTGAAACGTTCGCCCGCCGTTGTCTGGCTGCGAGCGCGAGCTTTTGAAGTTCCGGCTTCGGCTTCAGGATCGGTGGCGACGGTCGCGGCGGCATCGGTCAATTTGTCTGAAGCCACAACTAGAATCATCGAACGCAAATCTGAAACTACGGGCGAATCTCGATTGGAAGACGCCCGCGTAATCGTTTCCGGTGGTCGCGGGCTGGGCGGGCCGGAAGGCTTCGAAGGCTTGCGGGAACTCGCTGGCATGCTTGGAGGAATGAATGCAGCTTCGCGCGCTGCTTGCGATTCGGGTTGGTGTCCGCCGACCTGGCAAGTTGGCCAGACCGGCAAGAAAGTCGCGCCGGGACTTTATCTGGCCGTAGCCATTCGCGGAGCCAGTCAGCATCTGGCCGGAATGTCTGATTCCAAAGTCGTCGCCGCCATCAACATTGATCCCGACGCGCCGATTTTTAAGTATTGCAGCTTCGGCATCGTCGAAGATTACAAGAAAGTCGTTCCGCTGTTGAAAGAGAAACTCGCCGCACTTCAGAAATGATTCAGTCAGTCCCGACACGCGAAGTCCTGTGGAACATCGGCCATATCTGGCTGATGTATTTGCTGTTTGCCATTTCGCTGGCGATTGCGGGTTACGGGCTTTACCGCAGAGTTTCTGCGTGGCGGCGCGGATTGCCGGTTGATCGCTTTGATCGTCCGAAGGAACGTTTGCGGCGATTGCTGAAACATGCGCTGGGACAGCGGCGAACGATTCGGGAAAAGTACGCCGTCGTTTTTCACACCTTCATTTACACCGGCTTTATCGTGCTGACGATTGCGACTTCGGTTGTGGCAGTGCATCACGATTTCGGATTGCCGCTGATGCAGGGCGCGTTTTACCTCTACTTCCAATCCTTCATTGTGGACATTTTTGGTGCTTTGGTTTTGATCGGAGTTGGAATCGCATTCTGGCGGCGAGTCTCGCTGAAACCCAAAAAACTGGTTTACACAGACGAAGCCGAATTGATTCTGGGCGTGATCTTTTTGATTGCGCTGACCGGTTTTTTGTTGGAAGGCTGGCGCATTGCCGCGACCGATGATCCGTGGGGAGCGTGGTCGCCGATTGGTTATCTGGTCGCATTGGTTTCAAAACCAATGGGCAAATCGGCTTTGACGACTTTGCACTTTGTGACTTGGTGGTCACACGCGGTGATGGTGTTTGGCTTCATCGCTGCTGCGCCGTACACCAAGATGATTCACGTCATCACCGCGCCACTGAACATTTACACATCGCGGCTGGAACCCAGCGGCGGTTCGCTCAAGCCGATGGATTTCGACAAGCTGGCCGAAACCGGTGAGCCGATGGGCGTCAAAACGCTGGCTGGATTCACCTGGAAAGACCTGGCCGATTTCGATTCCTGCACCGAATGCGGGCGCTGCACTTCGGTATGTCCGGCAAATACGGTCGGCAAAGAGTTATCACCCCGCGACATCATTTTGGATTTACGTGGCTTGATGCGGAGCGAATCCGCAATCCGCAATTCGCAATCCGCAATCATTGGCGCGGTTCCTGCGACTTCGCCTGACGCTCTGTGGCAATGCACGACA
>JAGNMH010000144.1 GCA_017991275.1 Acidobacteriota bacterium | reverse complement strand
GCAGAATCCTTGTAAGCATCACTTCACCTTAAGTTGCGGCCAGATATGGAGTGTGGTGGCTCGACACCGCTTTTCATTCTTAACCAAAGACTTCAGTGTACAGAAACGTTCTGCCGACGAATGCAAAAGCTGCGTCGAGCCGCAGCACTCCAAATCACTTTATTTAACCGGATTCGGCGGATTCAAATATCCAGCCAGAAAGCGCCAGATTTCCGCGCGCGAATCCTGGGCCAGCTTGGTGTCAATGCGGTTGAAAATGTGTCCGCCCGGAGCGTTTTCGTAAATCTTGTATTCAAACTTTTTACCTGCGGCTTTCAGGGCTTGAATCAGGTGTTCGACTTCCAGGACGTTGACGTCTTCGTCGTTGGTGTTGGTGTGAATCAGCAAAGGTGTTTGCAACTTTTCAGCGTTCCAGGCTGGCGAACGGCGTTTGTATTCGTTGACGTTTTGTTCGGCAGTTTTGCCCAGATGATAAGGTGCAGAATACAGGTCGCGGTAACTCTGACTCTTGTAACCCATGCGCGCGATCAGGTCGCTGACTGGAACTCCGGCATAAGCGACTTTGTAATCCTGCGGCCAGTTGAAGATGTTCATCAGCGTGATCATTCCGCCGTGGCTCCATCCCAGAATGCCCACGCGCTGAGGATCAATGTTCGGATGGTTTTCAATCATCCAACGCTTTCCGGCCAGCACGTCGTCGTTTTCCAATCCGCCGTAATCAATCAATTGCCAGAAGCCGCGTCCGTAACCGGTGCTGCCTCTGTAATCCGGCGCGATGATGGCGTAACCCTGTTCAACCAGTTCGCGGATGACGTGATACGAAGAATTGTTGAAATCACCGTGAACCCCTCCGTGGACATACACCAGCAATGGAATTTTGGTGGTTGCGTACTTTTTCGGTATGAAGGTAAACGCTCGAATGACAACGGGATTGCCTGCGCCTTGTCCGGTTGGGTTTGGAATTACTCGTGGAGGCGGGCCGGTGTAAGTGACTTTGTCCACGACAGCGATGTCGCTCATCCGTTGAAACCACAGCGCATCGTCAATGTCTTTGGCGAGTGAAAGTTCCATCGTAGATAGTCTTTCTTCAAGCCCGCGAATGCGTTGTTGCAACACGTCTTCAGTTGAACGAGTTTCGCGCTCCTGGGCGAAACCGCTTGAGACGGCAAACAGTAAGAAACAAGCTGCAAACAGAAAATATCCCTGTCGCTTCATCAGATTTTTCTCCTTAAAGTCATGAAAATCACAGACGGCATGAATTTGTTGATGCATAATTTACGGTAGATATGGGTTTTCGTAAATCGCTGACTAATTACGCTCTGCCATCGGTTATGGTTACGGAGCAATCAAAAACAAATCAACAAATGGAGGGAAAATATGAGTAGTAAGGGAATCGCCCTTGTCACAGGCGCAAATAAGGGAATTGGCTTTGAAACGGTTCGTCAGCTTGCTGGGCAGGGCGTCACCGTCCTGTTGGGTGCCAGAGACGAAAAGCGCGGCGCGGAAGCGGCAAACAAGCTGAAAGCCGAAGGTCTGGACGTTCAGTTCCTGCAAATAGATGTGAACGATTTGGCGTCGCAGGACAACGCTGTGAAGTTTATCCAGGACAAGTTCGGCAAGCTGGATGTTTTGATCAACAACGCAGGCATAGCACAGGATTTTCAGGTTCCCGCTTCGCAAGGCACGCTTGACCAGTGGCGCGCCACGTTCGAGACCAATGTATTCAACCTGGTATCTCTGACTCAAAAGTTGTTGCCGTTGGTCAAAAAGAGCGAGGCGGGGCGCATCGTCAATCTGACCAGCATTCTTGGGTCGTTGACGCTGCATTCGGACCCAAAATCGCCGATTGCCGGATCATCCAGTTCGGGCGCAGCATACAACGCATCGAAAGCGGCCCTGAACATGTTCACCGTTAATTTGGCCAACGAACTTAAAGGCACAAATGTCAAAGTCAATGCGGCGCATCCCGGCTGGGTGAAAACCGATATGGGCGGCGAAGCTGCTCCGATGGAAATCGTGGACGGAGCCAAGACTTCGGTGACGCTGGCAACGTTGCCGGAAGACGGGCCGACTGGGGGATACTTCCATCTTGGGCAAACTCTTCCCTGGTAGAGAAGAATTCATTCAACCTTGGAAATTCGGGCAAGCTCGACGTGATTTCATATTGCGCTGAGCTTGCCCGAAGCTTTTTCGCCAGCCTGCCCGATTTCGGGATTGACGAATCCCACGAACGTACATCAACTCAGTCAGTTGGCATTCATCAGCGCCAACAAATGCACTATTCATTACAGATAAGCCGGACGAAAAGATGGCACGATATTTGGGTTAAACCAACCGGAATCGTGTTTCCACTTATCGCGCTTCGACACAAACAGGAGACAAGTTTATGCAATCGCTTTGGCCATTTTTACAAGACCTGCGTTACGGGTATCGTCTGATGCTCAAACGTCCGGGCTTTACAGCGGTGGTTTTGGTTGTGCTGGCTTTGGGCATTGGAGCGAACACTGCCATCTTCAGCGTGGTAAATAGTGTGTTGTTGCGTCCGTTAAATTACCCGGACTCAGAGCGGGTTTTGACGGTTTGGGAAGACCACACTCGCCGTGAAGGTCCGGCGCAGGAATGGACTTCGCCGCCCGGATTTCAGGATTGGCGCGAACAGAACACTGTTTTTGAAAGTGTCGCGGCAATCAGCGGCTGGCCTGTCACGCTGACCGAAGCCGGCGAGCCTGAAACTCTTGTTGGCGCGCGAGTTTCGCAAACCGCCTTTTCGGTGCTGGGAATTAAGCCCGTGCTTGGCCGCGAATTCACCGCTGACGAAGACAAAAACGGAGCCGCGCCCGTGGCCATCATCAGCCAGGGTTTGTGGCAGCGCCGGTTCAACAGCAACAAAGAAATTATAGGCCAAGCAATTCAATTGAGCGGCCAGAGTTTTACTGTCGTTGGAGTCATGCCTGCGGGTTTTCAAACTCCGTTTGTCCAAAACGTTGATGTCTGGCGAACCTTGCAGCCAACGCTTGGGCCGGGTTGCCAGCGCGGTTGTTATACCTTGCAAGTCATTGCTCGTTTGAAGCCGGATGTAACGCTTGATCGCGCCAAAACTGAAATGACGGCCATAGCCGGTCGCGTTGAGCAGCAATTCCCAGATTCAAATAAGAATGTAGGAGTGACGCTGGTTTCGTTGCACGAATTCACCGTTGGGAATGTGAAACCGGCGATGCTGGCTTTGTTGCTGGCAGTTGGATTTGTTTTGCTGATTGCCTGTGCCAACGTGGCCAACCTGATGCTGGCAAAAGCCGCCGCCCGCGAACGCGAAATCGCTATTCGCGCGGCAATGGGAGCCAGTCGCTGGCAAATCATCCGGCAACTGTTGAGCGAAAGTTTTCTGCTGGCTTTTGTCGGCGGAGCGCTTGGGTTGCTGTTGGCTTTTTGGATGGTGGATTTACTGGTCAGCCTTTCGCCCGACGGCACGCCGCGGCTGGATGAAATCAAAATTGACGGCAAAGTGCTGCTTTTCAGTATTGGCATTTCAACCCTGACCGGGTTGTTGTGCGGGCTGGTTCCAGCACTGCAAGCATCGAAAAGTGATTTGAATCTGGCTTTGCGCGAAGCCGGTGCGGGCAGCAAAGTTACCGGCAGTGGCAGTCGAATTCGCTCCACTCTGGTCGTTGCGGAAATTGCCATCGCCCTGACCTTGTTGATAGGAGCAGGATTGCTGATGCGCAGCTTCGTTCTGCTTCAAAGCGTTGACCCTGGGTTTACTCCAACCAATGTGTTGACGGGGCGAGTTGTTTTGCCGCCGACGACTTATGCCAAAAGTGAACAGGCGGCGACTTTTTACAGTCAATTACACGAACGGCTGAAAAGCTTGCCCGGAGTCCAATCGGTTTCGTTTGGCTCTGCGGTTCCAATGACCGGAATAAACACCGATACTTCGTTCACCATAGAAGGCCGTCCTGTGCCTTCGCCGGATCAACAGCCGACGGCCTGGTTCAGCGTCGTCAGTCATGATTACTTCCGCACTTTGAACATCAGATTGCGCGATGGCCGAACGTTCGACGACCGTGAAAGCACAAAATCGCCGCCCGTTGTTGTCATCAGCGAAAGCATGGCCAAGCGGTATTGGCCCAATGAAAACGCCCTCGGCAAGCGCGTTGGTTTCGGCCAACAACAAGTGCAATGGGCGGAAATCGCGGGTGTTGTGGCAGACGTGCATCATTTCGGGTTAAGCAGCGATGCGCGGCCTACTATGTATTTTTCTGATCTACAGCGCCCACGGAACTCAATGACTGTGGTGTTGCGTTCGGCTGGCGCCCCCCTCAACTACTCCGATGCCATTCGCCGCGAAGTCAAAGCTTTGGACAAAAACCTTGCCGTCTCGAACCTGCAAACGATGGAGCGGATCGTTTCCGGCTCAATAGCGGTTCCGCGCTTGGTAATGCTGCTATTCGGAAGTTTTGCCGCTGTGGCCATGCTGTTGGCTGGTTTGGGCATTTACGGAGTCATGGCTTATTCAGTGGCCCAGCGAACTCATGAAATTGGCATCAGAGTTGCGCTCGGCGCGCAAACCGGCGATGTGCTGAAAATGGTTATCGGGCAGGGAATGAAACTGGCTCTGATCGGCGTAGCCATAGGTCTGGCAGCTTCGTTTGGGCTGACAAGGCTGATGTCTGATTTGCTTTTCGGAGTTAAAGCGACCGACCCGCTGACGTTTGCAGGAATTGCTTTGTTGCTGACGGCTGTGGCGCTGCTGGCCTGTTGGATTCCAGCGCGTCGGGCGACGAAAGTTGACCCGATGATTGCGCTTCGATGTGAATGAAGAAGTATGAATGCGGAAATGTGAATGAAAGAGCTGGTGAGTCATCATTCATAGTTTCGCATTCATCATTTTGACAAGGATGAATTATGCAAACACTGATTCAAGACCTGCGTTACGGCGCACGAACGCTGTTAAAGAAACCCGGCTTTACCTTGATTGCAGTCGTTACGCTGGCTTTGGGCATAGGCGCTAACTCGGCGATTTTTACTGTCATCAACGCGGCTTTATTCAAGCCATTGCCATATGCCGATGAGACTCGGCTGGTCGTGTTGCGTGAATTCCGCACGGACGATTGGCAGTCCAGCAAGGGCGTTTCGTATCTAAACTTTATTGATTGGCGCGAGCAGAGCCGTTCATTTGAAACGATGGCCCTGGCGACGACGGATACAGCCACCTTTCGAGGCGAAGGCGAGCCATTGCGGGTAGAAGGCGCAATCGTTTCGGCTGATTTTTTCAAAACGCTTGGGATTGCTCCGAAGTTGGGACGCGCATTTGAGCCGAACGACGAACAACGCGGCACGAATGAGGGGCTGAGCGCGGTGATGCTGACATACAGCGGCTGGCAAAAGCATTTCGGCGGCGACAGCAAAATCATCGGGCGTCGGGTCTTGATTGGTGAACAGCCATTTCAGGTCATAGGTGTCACGCCGCCAAACATCTTCCCGCTGGCTAAAGAGCCGATAGATTTTCTGGTTACGACTGCCGTCAACGGCAATTCTGCCGACAAGGATTCGGTCAACGGCAGTCGCAATTTTCGCGCCTATCCTGGTGTTATCGCTCGCCTGAAACCGGGTGTAACAGCGCAACAGGCAGAGTCGGAATTGGCTTCGATTCAAAACCGTCTGGCTCAGCAGTACCCGAAGATCATGGCAAAACGCGCTGTCAGCGTCGAACAGTTGCGTGAGCTTTTTGTGCGCGATGCGCGTGGCACGCTGTGGTTGCTGCTGGGTATGGTTGGTGTAGTGTTACTGATCGCTTGCGTCAATGTGGCCAATTTGTTGTTGGCGCGGGCAGCAACACGACAGCGCGAAATTGCCATCCGCATTGCACTGGGAGCAAACCGGCGCGACATCGTTCAGCAGTTTATGGCGGAAAGCCTGTTGCTGGCATTGATCGGAGGCGCGCTGGGCCTGGTCCTGTCGCTCTGGTTTGTTGAAGGACTGACGGCTTTGTTGCCTGCGGATGTGCCGCAATTGAGCGGGCTTACGCCGGATTGGCGCGTGCTGATGTTTACGATTGGTGCGGCGATGTTGACGGGATTGTTGTGCGGAGTGTTCCCGGCAATTACCGCTACGCGTGGCAGCGTCGCCGACGCCATCAAGTCAGGCGGGGATGGAGGACGCGGCGCCACTGGCAATGTTTTGCGCGAGCGTTTACGCAACTTGCTTGTGGTCGGAGAAGTGGCTTTGGCTTTGACGTTATTGGTCGCGGCAGGATTGTTGTTGAATAGTTTGTTGCGGTTGAATCAGGTCAAACCGGGTTATGAGATTGGTAATACACTGACAATGCAACTGGCGCTGAGCGGCGCCCGTTACAATGACGAAATGGAACGACCTGACAAGATCAACAACTTCCTGACCACACTGACCGAACGTGTCAAAGTTTTACCCGGTGTGACCTCTGTCGCCCACGCGCAAAGCGTTCCTCTGACAGGGCAGGAGAACAGCACGGCTTTTCAAATTCTGGAAGGCGCAGATTCCGCCGACAAACCTACCGCGCAACTGCGTTTCATCAGTTCAGCTTATTTCCAGACGCTAAACATTCCGCTGATCAGTGGCCGCACTTTGACGGAGCGCGACAATCCGCAGGCTCCGCCCGTCGTGTTGGTCAACGAGGCTTTCGTGCGCGAACATTTCAACGGAGCCAATCCGATTGGCAAAAAATTGAAGCTTGGTTGGGGAGGCGATGCGCCGAAAGAAGTCGTCGGAGTTGTCGGCAACGTGCGTCACCGCAGCTTGAGCGATGCGGCGCGCGCAGAGATGTATGTTCCGCAATCTCAGTTCGCCAACGGAGGCATTACGCTGATCGTTCGCACGGCAGCCAACTCCGCCATTCGGCCAGAAAGCCTTATCAATTCTGTCAAAGAACAAATTCGCGCGCTTGACCCTGAACTGCCAATTACCGCGATCAAGACACTTGACGCTTATCGCCAGGAAGCATTGGCGCTGCCGCGTTTCAACACTTTCCTGCTGGGAGTGTTTGCCTTGCTGGCTCTAATTCTCACCGTGGTTGGTTTGTATGGCGTTATCAGTTACGGCGTCACGCAACGCACACAGGAAATTGGCATACGCATGGCCTTGGGCGCTCAGGCGAGCGACGTTTTGCGAATGATCGTGGGCAAGGGAATGACGTTGGTTGGGTTTGGTGTGTTGCTTGGTTTGGCAGGTTCATTCGCGGTAACCCGGCTACTACGAAACTGGCTGTACGGAGTTACTGCAACCGACCCGCTGACGTTTGTCGTGATTGCATCGCTGATGGTTGCTGTTGCTCTATTGGCTTGTTGGATTCCGGCTAGCCGTGCGACGAAAGTTGATCCGATGATTGCGCTGAGGTGTGAATAAGTCGGCTTCGAATTTCTTTGTCGGCAAGCTTTACTCTAAAACTTCTTGAGGTTATAGCTGTCGTTTCAGTTTTCCATTAAATTTGCGCGTTCATTTTTCAACAGGCGATTCGATGTTCTGATCGAAAAAAACGCCTTGGAACGTGCTTATAGTTTACGAATTAGCAAACCGACAGGAGAGATTTCATGAAAAAGCTGGTCTTTAGTTTGTCAGTCATTGTGTTACTGGGATTGATAGCGTTTGGCAGATATGGGCATCCGTCAGCCTTTGGCGCAATCAGCCAGGACGCGCCTGAATATGGCCCGGCCAAAGGCACTTTGGTGATCGTTGGTGGCGGCTCAACCAACAACACCGGAATCATGGAAAAATTTGTTGAACTGGCTGGAGGCGTGGACGCAAAGTTTGTCGTGGTTCCAACCGCCGGTGGCAACAAAACTCCGACCGGCGAGATCAAGGTTTACAAAGAGGAAGACGTGGTTGCTGGGTGGAAAAGGCGCGGCATCAAGAATGTCAGGATGTTGCATACCCACGATCCGAAGGTTGCCGATACCGAAGAGTTCGCCTCAATCTTGAAAGATGCGAACGCCGTCTGGTTCGACGGAGGTCGCCAGTGGAACATCGTGGATTCGTACATGAACACGCTGACTTACCGTGAATTTCACAAGGTGCTGGAACGCGGCGGGGTGATCGGTGGCAGTTCAGCGGGTGCGACTATTCAAGGCGATTATCTGGTGCGCGGAGCCATCGCTGGCCCGGACATCATGATGACGCCGGAAAAGGAACACGAACACGGATTCAACTTTCTGCGAAAGTCGGCAATTGATCAGCACATCAACACTCGCATGCGATGGGACGATCTGATTCCTGTCATCAAGAAATATCCAAACTTATTGGGGATAGGGCTTTCTGAAGGCACGGCCATCATCGTCAACGGCGACCGTTTTGAAGTGATGGGAGCCTGGAAAGTCGCCATTCACGACAACACTCATGTTTATCAACCCTGGGAGAAACCTTATTACGTCTTATCGGCAGGTGACGTTTACAACATGAAGACTCGCAAGATTGAAAAGTTCGGTAATGGCGCAATGTCGCGTCCGCAACCGGCGGCTGGTGCTGCGCGCACTCAGCCGGGAAGAACCCCGTAGTTCAGAGTTCACGCTTCAGCGTGTAGAAGGCGCAGGCCGACACGCTGAAGCGTGAACTCTGAACTGCGCCACGCTTTTATCTCAATTCAACCCGCTGATAATTTTTCAGCGTCCATAAGGCCAGCGAAACTCCGAGCAGAGGCATCAATCCAGCCATAAAAAAGACCGGCACATAAGAAAACCTGTCCACCACCATTCCGGTGACAATCGGGAAGATCAATCCGCTGACGCCGTTGGCTATGCCGGTTAAACCTGTGACACGCGCGACGGCTGCGTTCGGAAACACATCCGAAATCGAAGCAAACATATTCGCCGATAAAAAAGTGTGTCCCAGCAAGACCATCGAAATCATGACTACAGCCCAGAATGAACTGTTGGTGAATGGAACCACGAAGCTGAGCAAACACAACGCCGCGCCAAACAACAACGTCGCGCGTCTGGCTGATTTAACCTCCAGTCCTTTTTTCAGCAGCCATCCGGCGACCAATCCGCCGCCTATGCTGCCAATGTCTCCGAAGATGAATGTGAATGAATTGAAATAGGCGCTGTCTTTGACGCTCAGGCCGCGAACGTCGTGAAAGTATTTCGGCATCCACAGCAGATAGAAGTCAACCACAGCCCCGACCCAGAACCGGCAGAGCATCAATCCCCAGGTTTGAGGCAATCGCAGCAATTGCCAATTAGTCGGCACCGGTTCATTGCTGACCGGTTGCACGTCGCTGTTGATGTGTTGGAGTTCGGCTTCGCTCAATTTGGGATGGTCCTGCGGTTGGCGATAAATCATCCACCACGCAGCAACCCAAACAACTCCAAGCAGGCTGGGAGCCAGAAAGCCCATTCGCCATCCGTAACGTTCACGAATCCAAACGATCAGAAACGTCGCAATGAAAGCTCCCAACATTGAGGCGCTGTTGAAAACCCCGATGGCAAACGCGCGCTCTCGAACCGGGAACCAGGTGGCGATGATTTTGTTGCCGCCGGAATAATTTCCGCACTCGCCAGTTCCCAGCCAAAACCGAAAGAAGTAAAACTGGCGCAAAGAAGTCGCAAAAGC
>JAGNMH010000833.1 GCA_017991275.1 Acidobacteriota bacterium | reverse complement strand
TGATGGCACCTATTTTGCCGGGTAAAGGTGATAGAGCATCAGGTAAACCACCACGCCGGTGACTGAAACGTACAGCCAGATCGGCAAAGTCCATCTGGCAATTCGCCGATGCCGGTCGAAGTTTCCCTTCAAAGCTCTGGCAAAAGTCACAAACACCAGCGGCACAATCACTACCGCCAACACTGTGTGAGTCAGCAGAATGGCGAAATAGACTGGACGTATCGCGCCTTGTCCTTGAAACCCCACAGAACCAACTTTGGAGTGGTAAACCAGATATGAAATCAGGAACAGCGTCGAAGTCGTAAAGGCTCCGACCATGCAAAGCCGGTGTGCATTTCGGTTTTTCTGTTTGATGAAGACGAAGCCGATGGTCAGCAGAATGGCGCTGATGCTATTCAGAATTGCGTTAAGTGTAGGAAGGTCAGAGATGGACATTTAATTACGGTATTTGAAAACCAAACGAATGACGCCGCCAATGATGGCCAGCGTAGGAATCAATAAGACCAGCACGCCGGAATTGACCGCGCCGGAAACATCGGCGGAGTTTTCGGCTCCGGCAATGTTCGCTTTGCACATTGCACATTGAGCCAAAGCCGCTGCTGACGCCAAAACGATCAGCACTGCCGAATGAAAAATTGATTTGGCGAAATTGCGAAAGTTCATAACAGAAGGTTGAGTGAGCAGATTTGATCAAGTTGGATTATTTCTTGTCGAGCGGGCTAAGTCCAATGCCGATTCATTCCCTGCGGCAACCTGCTCGGCTATAATCCGCGCCACCAGCCTAAGTATAGGTGAGCATTTTGAACTGATAAAAACTTCTGTTGAGGGCGAGTTGCTATGGCCAATTTGTCTGGGGAAAACTCCGCGATTGATGTCACAGGGTTGTTGTTGGATTGGGGAAATGGCGAAAAAGACGCGCTCGATTCGCTGTTGCCGCTGATTTACAACGAACTGCGTCGTGTGGCTGAAAGCTATCTGCGACGTGACCGTCCCGGCCACACGCTGCAAGCCACGGCGCTGGTCAACGAAGCCTTCCTGAGATTGATAGATCAAAACCAGATCAATTGGCAGAACCGCGCGCATTTTTTCGGAGCCGCCGCGAACTTGATGCGGCAGATTCTGATTCAGCACGCGCGCGCCAATCACGCTGCCAAACGTGGAGGCGAGCGCCAGAAACTCTATCTGGACGAAGCCGGTGATGTGGCGCAATCGAACGACCTTGATCTGGTGGCGCTGGATGATGCGCTACGCGATCTGGAAGCGATTGCTCCTCGCCAATGTCGCATCGTCGAGTTGCGATACTTCGGCGGGCTGAACATCGAAGAAACCGGCGAAGTGCTTTTCATTTCCCCTGCCACAGTCAAACGCGAATGGACGATGGCCAAAGCCTGGCTGCGGCGGGAGATTTCCAATCGGAACGAATAGCCCTATGACACCCGAACGCCACGCATTGCTGACTGACCTGCTGGATCAAGCTTTGGAACTGCCGACGGCAGCGCGCGGCGAGTTTCTGGATTCGGCTTGTCGGCAAGACCGTCAGCTAAGGCTGGAACTGGAATCGTTGATTGCTTCGGTCGAAGGCGACCCGGAGTTCATTGAAAAACCTCTGCTGGCCGACACGCCCGCGAACATATTCTCGGCGGATGCCGAACCGATGACCGGCAGGATGATCGGCCATTACCGGATTCTGCGCGAAATTGGACACGGCGGAATGGGCAGCGTTTATCTGGCCGAACGCGCCGACGCCGAATATCGCAGCCAGGTGGCATTGAAAATCGTTCGACGGGAATTGCACAGCAACTTTGCGCTGCGCCGTTTTCTGTACGAACGCCAAACGCTGGCGGCGCTACATCATACGAACATCGCGGCGTTGTTGGACGGCGGCACAACCGAAGACGGATTGCCTTATCTGGTGATGGAATACGTCGAAGGCGAAACCATCTCGCGGTATTGCGACAGCCGCCAATTGCCGGTGAACGAGCGGCTGAAGCTTTTCCGCGAAGTCTGTGCCGCCGTGCATTACGCGCACCAAAGCTTAATCATTCACCGCGATTTGAAACCCGCCAACCTGATGGTCACGGCTGACGGACAGGTGAAGCTGTTGGATTTCGGCATCGCCAAAATCCTGAACCGCGAAATCGCCGGCACACTGCAACCGACCGACACAGCCATGCGTTTGATGACGCCGGAATACGCCAGCCCGGAACAAGTGCGCGGCGGCAAAATCACCACAGCCAGCGACGTTTACAGTTTGGGAGTGATTTTGTACGAACTGCTGACCGGCCATCGTCCTTACCAGATTGCTTCATGGTTGCCGAGCGACATCGAACGCGCCATCTGCGAATCCGAACCGGTGAAACCCAGCACAGCCGTTTTGCGTCGCGAAGAAATTCCGTCGGCAGACGGCCAGCTTCGCGTCATCACGCCCGAACAGGTCGGCGAAGCGCGCGCTGAAGCTCCGGTAAAATTGCGGCGGCATTTGAGCGGCGACCTGGACACGATTGTCTTGATGGCGCTGCGAAAAGAACCTGAGCGTCGTTACGCTTCGGTCAGCGGGCTGTCTGAAGACATTCGCCGTTATCTGGACGGTTTGCCGGTTGCCGCCCGGCCTGACACT
>JAGNMH010000832.1 GCA_017991275.1 Acidobacteriota bacterium | reverse complement strand
TCTTTGTGATGTAAAAATGCAGGCGCGTAAGGATTTTCGATGATGTGAGCCGTTGCGTCGCCAGCCGACAGTGTGACTGTAATGATGAAACTGGTGGCGGCAAATCCCAGCAGCGCAAGCACGAACAATTTGCCACGCCAACGCGGCAGCAAATCTTCCAGCATGGAAATCGAACCGTCGCCATGCGGACTGGCTTCGGCCACGCGGTTGTACATCGGCAAAGCGCCAAACAGCGTCAGCAGAATCAGCACCAAAGTAGCGATTGGCGACAAAGCCCCGGCTGCCAGAAAAGCGATGCCGGGTTGATAGCCGAGCGTTGAAAAGTAATCCACGCCGGTCAAACACATCACCTTCCACCAAGGGTGGGAATGATACTGGCCTTCACTCCCATGAGGGCCGGCGACTTCCTTGACCTGCCCTTCAAAAAACCAACGCTTGAATCGCTCGGTCGAGCTTGAAGGTGAAATTGTTGCTTCAGACATGTTTTTCCATACCATCCCGCGTCAATAACCTATTTCGCAAAGAATTGTTTCTCCCGATTCTGTGGGTGAACTACGGTAAGCAAGGCGCATCCTAGCACCAAGAAAACATCGGTTGAAGGCTTCGGAGTTTTAGAAATTCTGTTCAGCGCCGCCTCTTTTGTTTGGTCCCCAACGGTTCGGCCAGGGAAAAATCCACCAGATGACGATCAACGTTGACTCGATCAACGCGCACTCGAATCCGGTCGCCAAGCCTGAATCTTCGCCTGCCGCTGCGGCCAATCAGCGAATGGCTGCGCTCGTCAAAGTTGTAGTAATCGTCAATCAGCGTGGCGACAGGAACCAAACCTTCAATAAAAAACTCGTCCAGTTCAACGTAAAAGCCGAAGTCCCGCACGTTTGAAATCATTCCATCGAATTCTTCTCCCACACGTTCAGCCATAAAAACCGCTTTGCGCCATTCGTCAATTTCGTTTTCGGCGGCATCGGCTGCGCGTTCGCGCTCGCTGGATTCCAGGGCGATCAATTCCAGTTCGCCAAACGCAATCGGTTTTGGGGCATTGCGTGGAGCAGAGCCTGCGCCTCCGACACCAAACCTTTCTCCGGCTTGCAACAATGCCCGCAAGACTCGATGGACAATCAAGTCCGGGTAACGGCGAATCGGCGAAGTGAAGTGAGTGTAAATCGGCGCAGCCAGTCCGAAATGTCCCAGGTTCTGAGCCGAATACCGCGCCCGCTGCAACGAACGCAACATGGCGTAAGACAGCACTCGCTCTTCGGGTTTGCCTTCAAGCTGTTTCGACAACTGTTGATAATCTTTTGAGCCGACTTCGCTCATCGTAAAACGATAGCCGTAGCCTCCGGCCAGCCTGGCAAATTCGATGACACGCTGCGTTTCCGGTTCTTCGTGAACGCGATAAAGCGACGGCACGTTCAACTTGTGAAAATGACTGGCGACGGTTTCGTTGGCCAGCAGCATGAACTCTTCGATAATGCGATGAGCGATGTTGCGGTCGGCTTTTATCACGCCGGCAATGCGCCCCTCGTCATCGAATTCGAAAACTGATTCTGGCAGGTTGAAATCAATCGCGCCACGCTGGGTTCGCATCTTGATCAGATTTCGCGCCAGTTCTTCCATACATTTGAACAGCTTCAATACCTCGGAATAACGTATCGCCAGGTCGGGGTCAGCCCGGCTCAACAGCTTGTTCACATCTGTGTAAGTCATCCGCTCGCTGCTGCGAATAACCGACTCGCGAAGTTCGTATCTGACGACGTGGCCGCTGCGATCAACTTCCATCAGCGCAGACATCGCCAACCGATCAACCTTTGGATTCAGCGAACAGATTCCGTTAGACAAATGTTCAGGCAACATAGGAATCGCGCGTTCCGGGAAGTAAACCGAAGTCCCGCGCAAACGAGCTTCGACATCCAGCGGAGTGCCTTCGCGGACGTAATAGCTGACATCGGCGATGTGAACTCCCAGGTGAAAATTTCCGTTGTCGAGTTTTTTCAAACTGATGGCGTCGTCAAAATCTCTCGCTGTTTCCCCGTCAATTGTGACAGTCGGAACTTCACGCAAATCCAGGCGGCCAGCCAGTTGGTCTTCGGTGACGACAGGCGAAACAGCGTTGGCTTCGGCCAGAACTTCGGGTGGGAAGATGTGCGGCAGGTCGTGTTTGTGAACGACAATGTCAATGTCCAGCCCCGGTTGGCTGCTGGAAGCGCCAAGTTTTTCAACAACCCGCCCTTTCGGATTTTGGCGATGATGAACTCCGCTGCGTTTGGTCGAGCCGCTGGGATAGCTCGTGACTTCGACTGAAACAACCCAGCCGTCTTCCAATTCCGCCGCTTCGCCGCCGGTGATTTCAATGTCGAAAGGAAATTTTTCGTCCAGCGATTCAACCCAAGATTCGCGAAAGCCATGGTGCAATCTGCCGATGATGCGAAGCTGGCCGCGCTTCAAAATCATTTCGACTTTGGCTTCGCGGTCGTTGCTTTTTGCGGAGCGTGCCAGGCTGACAACGACGCGGTCGCCATCGAAAGCTCCGTTCAAATCTTCGGCGGAAATGCGAATGCGGCCCCGTGTGCGTTCATGCGGATCGTCTGGAATAAAATTGATGGTTTTGCGGCGGCGCTGCCTGA
>JAGNMH010000143.1 GCA_017991275.1 Acidobacteriota bacterium | reverse complement strand
GACCCGACCAGCGGCGTGGCGGTCGAGTATCGAGAGCGCGTTCACTGGCTGACGCCGGAGCAGCAGGAGATGTACGACCTGGCGGCCAAAGCGTGGCAGGTTGTGCTGAAAAACGTAGACGAAGCCATCAAGATTACCGGAGGCGGAAAACGCCAACGCGCCAACGCGATGACCAAGTTTTGGGGCGACCACCAAAGATTCTTCTGTCAGGTAATCACTGCTTTCAAAGTTCCCGCTGCGATTCAGGAAGTTGAGCAAGCTCTGGCCGAAGACAAATCCGTTGTGTTGTCATTGGTCAGCACTGGCGAAGCGCGAACCCGTGAACAGGTGGCCAAGGCCGCAGCCAGCGGAGGCGCACTGGAAGACCTCGACTTTACGCCGCGCGAAGTTATTGCCCAGATGGTCGAACGCGGCTTCCCGACTACGCTCTACCAGGACGTGACCGACCCGGCAACCGGGCGAAAATATCAAGTTGCAGTGGAAGACAAAGACGGCAACAAGGTTCAGAGTCGTGAAGCTCTGAGAATGAAGGAGCGGTTACTTGATGGACTTTCGGCCTTGCGGCTGCCGGAAAACCCGCTCGATCAAATTGTCAATCACTTCGGCGAAAGCGTTGTGGCGGAACTGACTGGCCGGAGTCGCCGATTGATCCGCGACAAACAGACTGGCCACGTGACCTACAAGAAGCGAGCGCCGCAGGGCGTGGCGATGGACTCGGTCAACATTCACGAGATGGAGCAATTCCAGGCCGGACGCAAACGAGTGGCCATCATCTCGGATGCGGCCAGTATGGGAATCAGCCTCCACGCCAGCAACCAGTGTGAGAACAAGCAGCGCCGCGTTCATATCACGCTGCAACTGGGTTGGTCGGCGGACAAGCAATTACAGGTGTTTGGCCGGACTCATCGCAGCGATCAGGCAATGCCGCCGGAGTACGTGTTGCTCAGTACCAATTTGGGCGGTGAGCGCCGGTTCAGTTCGACTATCGCCCGGCGGTTGGCCAGCCTTGGAGCGTTGACCAAGGGCGACCGAAGCGCGGCGGACTCCGGTGACCTGGCCAAGTATAACTTCGAGACTGAGGAAGGCCGTTCGGCTCTGTTGATGATGTTTGCGCGAATCAAACGCGGTGACGACGTGGCCGGATTGGCAGACCCAAAGCAGACTTTGCGCGACATGGGGTTATTGCAGGAAGACGGCGACGGCGTGGAAGGCGTTCGCAAAGAAGACGAACGGAATATCCCTCGCTTCCTGAACCGAGTGTTGGCTCTGGAGGTGGAGCGGCAGAACGCCATCTTTGAATACTTCTCCGGCATCTTTGACCTTACAGTTTTGAGCGCCAAAGAAAACGGGACTTTCGATGAAGGCGTGACCGATATTCGCGCTTTGGCAATTCGCTTTGCTCAGGCTCCGCGAGTGATTGCCACGGACGAAACAACCGGGGCAAAGACCACGCATTACCTTCTGGAAATTGACCGCGAGGTGAAAACCTGCACACTGGAGTCAGTCGAGATTGAGAGACACCGTGCGACGACAATTGGGCTGAAGACCGGCTATTACTTCCACAACAAGGACAACTACGTGGCTCTGGCCGTTGCTTCGCGTCAGCACACCGACACTGACACTGGCCGGACTTACCAGACCTTCGCCATCTGGAAGCCAACCGGAGCGCGGGTGCAGTACCGAGACGAATACGACCTGGCCAGTAAATTCCGTCCGGTGCCGGTCGAACAGGCTTCGCTGCGCTGGCAGTTTGAGCTTGCGGCTTTGCCGCCGGTCGAGACAACCAAGATGCACGTCATCGGCGGGGCGATCTTGCCGCTATGGCGACGGCTGCGCGGTGAAAACGAGTCACGCCTGAAAGTGGTTCGCGTAACCACAGACAGCGGCCAGCGGATTGTAGGCGCGCAAATCTCTGCGATGATGGTCGGGCCTGTGTTGCGGGCAATCGGCGTGAGCCGGAACCTGAAAACGCCGGAAGAGATATTCGCTGCCCTGCTGGAAGGCGACCGCATTCAGCTTGTGGCCGGAATGCACTTGTGTCGGTCGAAGTGGCGCGGTGAAATCAGAATCGAACTCGGCGGGAATATCCGTTACGGCGACTATGAGTTGTTCAAACGGATGGGGCTGATAAGCGAGTACATCAGTTACACGCGAATGTTCTTTGTGCCGACCGACCCGGCCAAAGGCATTCCGGCGCTGACGGCATTGCTGAAGCAATACCAGCCGTTGAAGACCGTCGAAGAGGTTGCGCGTGAATTGGCCGGAGGCGACGAACCGGCTGGCGAGGTGCTGGTCGAGACGTTTGAGCCGGTTGACGTGCGGAAGTTGATTGTGCCGGTTGAGATGCCGCCTGCAATTATTATGGCCGAGCCAGAATTGGCAGAGCCGGTGGCGGAGATTGAGCCTGAAGTTGAGCCGGTAATTGAGAAGCCAAAGCGGGTTGCGCGAAGCCGGAAGGAACCATTACCAGTCGTGCGCCCAGCAATGGTGACACATGAGCCGGTTGCCGTGATTCAGTATGACGGCGCACAAGGGTTGCTTTTCTAAAAGGAGTGTTTATGCCAGACGTGGTTGTTACTGTTCCGAAAAGTTTTGAGTTCGCCGGAAAGCGAGGCCTCGCTGCCTGGATTGCCGAAGGCCAGTTGCCGGGTGAACCAGACGGCGGAGAGGACTGGCATTTTTACATGGGAGGGAACCCGCCAAACATCAAGCCGGGCGACCGAGTGTACGTCGTCTGTGAAGGCAAACTTCGGGGCTACGCGCCGCTGGTCAAAGTCGAGCGATACGGCGGCAGCTACGCGCTGATTCGCCGGGGCGGTGCCGTGGCTGTGACCATTGATGCGCCGATCAAGGGTTTTCAGGGTTTCAGGTATTGTTGGTGGGAACGAGAAGATGAAAGGCCGTTCCCTGACTGGCGGGAGCCGTAAAAATAGTTTGCCTTGATGAAGAATATCGCTTTACAGAAAAACTTGTTTAGTTTATTGTTCTCCTGTTGTTGGACAGTTAAATCATAACATTGGAGAACAAAATGAACAGACTACTGAAAATGAAATGGCAGCAAGAAGAAAACGACAAGGCTTTTGTATACGCGCTTGACCCGGTTCTGAACGTAAACACCTTCTGGATGTCAGTGAGTCCTGGATATGTTGATGGCGTGAGAACTCCCAAAGCAGACTGCGACGCTGTTGGTGACGCAATCGTGGCACTCCCTGAACTGATTGACCGGCTTCAGCAGGTAACGACGCTGGCCAGAATTAAGTACGGCAACCTTGACCCCGACATTGACCAATACCTGAAAGAAACCGATGCGCTAATTGCGCGAGTAACCGGAGACTAAAGGAGAGACATGGTACTCGGCAAAAAAGGCATCACGCCAGAAATGGAATTCCAGTGTGAAGATTGCGGCGTGCTGTGCCTGAACTGTCACTCCATAGAACATGTACCTGTCAAACGCGGAGAAATCTAAAATGGACGTTGTTGTTACTGTTCCCAAAAACTTTGAATTTGCCGGAAAGCGAGGCATCGCGGCCTGGGTTGCTGAAGGCCAGTTACCAGGTGAACCAGACGGCGGAGAGGACTGGCACTTTTACATGGGCGGAAATCCGCCAAACATCAAGCCGGGCGACCGTGTGTACGTCGTCTGTGAAGGCAAACTTCGCGGCTATGCGCCGCTGGTCAGAGTTGAGCAGTACGGCGGCAGCTACGCGCTGGTTCGCCGTGGCAATGCAGTGGCTGTGACCATTGACGCGCCGGTCAGGGGCTTTCAAGGTTTCCGTTATCGTTGGTGGGAACGTGAAGATGAAAAGCCATTCCCTGACTGGCAGGAGCCGTAAAAATAGTTTGGAGATTGTGACGAATTGGCTTTACAAGAAAAACCTTTTAAGTTATTATTCTCTCGTTGTTGGACGTGAAAAAAGACAAAGGAGATTTTATGGCAACCAAAACACACAAGCGCGATGGCGAAATAGTAATCGTCACCATTCACGACGGCGCAGCAAAAGGCGAGTATAAGTTGCACGCGCCGGAGATGCCGACCGATGGCCAATTGGTCATTGGCTATTTGAGTCTGAGCAATCCGGTCAGAGTGCAACGCCTGATCGTGCTGGTGGCTGATATGCCCGGCATGGGCGACGACCTGAAGGCCGCTCGCGCTCAGTACATCGCACGCCTGGACGCCGAAGAAGCCAACCGTGTACATCATTGCGAACGCTGCGGCGACCCAATCAAGGGCGAGCCAGTTTGGCGCAAGGGTAAGGCTCGTGGCATCACGGTTCACGACCCTCTGTGCGCGACTTGCGCGAAGCTGTTGCGAATTGTGGCAGGAGGCATTGGGGCTGCTGGTGAATCATTCGCTCCCGCAGACGATGATCGCACTTCCTATACCAAAGATGACTTCTAATGGTTCTCGGACAAAGAAAAATCCAAAGGGGTAATAAGAATGAGCCACATAGCAAAAATTTCAATCCAAGTTAAAGACCTCGACTCTCTGGCCGCAGCCGCAGCCGCGCTCGGCTGTGAACTGGTGACCGGCCAGAAAACGCATCGCTACTATGCCAACGCGCAAGGCAAGTGCGAACACGCCATTCGCGTGACCGGCAGCAAAGACGCCTACGAAATTGGTGTCGTTCGCGGCGATGACGGCAACTGGGAGTTGCAGGCGGACTTTTATCAGGGCGGGCGCGGGCTGGCCGAAAAGGTCGGAACTGATGCGGTGAAGCTCCGGCAGGAGTACGCCGCTCAGGTTGCCGAGAAGCAAGCCCGCCGAATGGGCAAACGTGTCCAGCGGAGCCTGCGCGAAGATGGCGCGATTGTTTTGAGGGCGTATTAACCACAGGAGAAACACGATGGCCAACAAAGAAGAAATCACGATCACCATAACGCCGGAAGGCGAAACCGAAGTGTCGGTTGCTGGAGTCAAGGGGCAAGGCTGTAAGGCTCTGACTGCCGCATTGGAAAAAGCCCTTGGGGCCGTTATCAGCGACACGGCAACGCCGGAAATGAATCAGCGGGAGGTGCAGCATGAGCAACATCGTAATCGAGCCTGACGGAACCGTAGTAGCGATTTACAGTGACGACCTGGCCGGACTTCTGGCTGAAGGCATCGCCGAAGTTACCCGCGCGTCACACGTCGAGCCGATGATTGGCGGCGGTTGGGAAGCCGATATGCGACCAGTGGCAGGCGAGGCTGGGCCGGTGCTGCGCGGAGCCGATGGCAAAGGGTTCGCGCTTCGGGCTGATGCGCTGGCGGCGGAAGTTGAATGGATCAACAAGGAGGTTTTGCATGTCTGATAAAACAGAAAAAATCAAACTGAAAGACATTGAATTTCGCGCCTATAAATTCAAAAGCAAGGCGTCGCGCAAAGTGCGGAAACGAATGCGCCGAGCGGCCAAGCGCGATAAGAATAGAAAAACAGTGGAGGAATAAATTAATGGCAACCAAAGATAGCAAACAGGCCGAACAGGCTCAAAAGTGGATCGAAGACCTGCGCCACATGCTCGGCGCGGTGTCCAACGTGAAGAAGTCCAATTGGGGCTACCGCAATCACTACTGCGCCGGAGTCGGAAGCGAGGATGAAGCCAGTTTTACGGAGATGGAGAAAGCCGGGCTGGTAACGCGAGGCCGGGTTATCAATGACGGCAACTCGGTTTTCTTCCACGCAACCGAAGCCGGAATGGACGCCATCGGCCTGAAACCTGCTCAAAAGAAACGAGCAATGGAGAAATAAGATGAAGTTATCAATTAGCCTGAACCTTAACGATAAAAACTTTGAAGCTCAACTGCGTACCCAGATCAATGACCAACTTGGGAAGGTGATTGCTGAGACAGCGGATGCCCTTATTGCTGAAATCTTGGACAAGAAATTGGCGAGGTTGACCGACGTATCGGTTGACAATCTTGCGTTGAAAGAGATTCGCACGATTGTGCAAAAGAGCTTCACGCGACCGTCTTGGGAACAGCCGTCAGCATTCGAGAAGATTCTGCTTCAGGTCACCAAAGAGCAGGTGGCGGAGGCGTTGAAGAAATGAAAACCAAACGCAAACAATCTGTCCTAATCCCGGCTTCCTACCCCGGCGAAGTCACGCCGGACGAAGCCATTGACGCTCGGACGTTCTTCGTCCTGCGGATAAAACTTTTCGCCAGTGACGCCAAAGGCAATAAGTCCGTCGCAGAGCAACGCAACGCCTACTTCCTGAGCGGCGACAAGCTGAAAGAGGCAGTGATTCAGGCCAAGCAACTGGGCTGGGGCGTGGAACTGGAAATAGCTGAGTTTGGAATTGACCTGGCGCGTGAGCAGACGGCTTCGCTGTCTGGCGACGGCAAGTGGCTCCGGTTCATGTTCCGAATGACAGAAGCCGAGCGAGGCTTGCTTGGCCGCGTCCTGAGCGGGATCCTCTACGGTCACAACCTGGCTTGCTTTGTGGAGCCGTGGCCGGAAGACGACTACGCAGTTTACGTAAAAGCTGAGGCCGATAATGCCAAACTGGTGATGCGGTTGACCAAAGAGGCCGGGCTGACGCCGGTTTCGGCTGTGGAGGTGGACGGTTTGTAGGCCGGAAAAATAGTTTGCTGATTGCGATGAATTTGCTTTACAGAAAAACTTCTTTAGTTTATTATTCTCTGGTTGTCAGATGGTTGCCCCAGAATGAAAACGCAGTTTATCAAGAGAGGACAGAACAAAGTGGCTACAAAAACAGGAATGAGATACGACGACGAGCCGGTTGACGAAACCGGCTTCTGGACAGAGACGGACGCGCAGGAGTCGGAGAGCGAAGGCTTTGACGACGTGGCCGACGAGCCGGAAGACGAGATGGCCGAAGCCGCGCTTCAGGTCAGCGAAGACTGGTTTGAGAAGGCCGCGCGCGAGGCTGAAGAGATGGGGACGGAGATTCTGGCTGAATACCAGAGGCGACAAGTAGTTGACCCTGAGATTGCCGAAATGCTGGGCGACGTGTCGAGCGAAGTTATCCAAGGTGAAGATATTGATAGAGCATCAATGGCGCGAGATTTTGAACTCGAATTAAGCCCTGAAGCGGCGGCAGCCTTTGACAGTGATATGCGCGCATTGGGTAATAACGACGACGCAGAAGAGATGGCCGAGCCTTCCGACTTCGACGCCATTCTCGCGCAGGTTGACGAGGCGATGATCGAAGCCGAGCGGCCAATCGAACTCACGGCTGACCAGTTGGCTAACGGTGAAGTTGTGGCCAAGAAGACAGCAGTTCTGGAATTATTCATCAAGTGCAAAGGCTTCTCGCGCGCAGTGGATTCGCGCCAGATCGTGACCGAGGAATATCAGGCTGCGGCCAACGCCAAGATGCTCCGGTCGTCCAAGAAAATGCTGGTTTGCAACGAACTGGAAGCCATTCGGGTTCGGGTTCGCAAATTCAAAGGCGACCTGGAATTCCTCACGCTGCCGAGTGGCCTGCTTCGCGGCGGGATGAAACTGACGCCGCTGGCCAACGTGGATAAGGTCGAAGACCTCTACCGGGCGTTCAAATTGGACTTCAAAGGGCTGGTTCGTAACTTCCTGGCCGTGTACGTCCAGATGAAAGAGCAAGATCGCCGGGTGCAAGGCCCGCTATTCAACGACCAGCACTATCCGGCTCTGCAAAGCGTGGCCAAGTCGTTCAGCGTTGACCACCGCTGGCTGGCGTTCGACGCTCCGGCGGCGATGGAAGGGATTCAATCAGCCGACTGGCGCGAAGCCGGTGCAAAGCTCAGGATGCAGATGGCCGAGGCTTCTGCGGAGATGCAGGACGTATTACGCGGCCAGACGGCTGAATACGTCCAATGGTTGATTGACCAACTGGCGGTCGGTGAAGACGGCAAACGGAAGTCAATTGCTGAAGGAAAATTCGCCGACATGCAAAAGTTCCTTGAATCGGCATCGGCTCTCAACGTCGCCGGTGATGAGGAACTGGAAGCCACGATTGAGATGGCCAAGGCTGCAATCGCAGGGCGAGACGTGGCCGACTTCAAGGCCAAAGGCAAGCAACGGGCTTCCGCTGACGAATTGCGCCAGCAAACGGCTGCGGCTTTCGAGAAGATTAAAGCGGCGACCGATGGCTGGGTGGTCAACGCTCCGGTCAGGCCGGTTTACAGCTTGGATGAGGTATAGGAATGGCCGAACTCACCATCCAAGTGCGTAGCTGTCTCGGTTGTCCGAGAAAGTCAGTAGATGCAGATGTTACGAGATATATTTGCACTGCGGCTCAGCAAACGATTGGATGGTTGAGTGAGGTTGAGGACGCCGTTGAGGCAGGTGTTTTGACATTTCCTGACTGGTGTCCGGTTTTTGGCTCTGCTGGTGCAACGGCCACCAAAACGAAGACCAATCAAGGTCAATCTCCGGTCAGGCCGGTTTACTCACTGGACGAGGTTTAGAAAAAAAAACAAGGAGAACCATGAAAATTCGATTCAAGAAACGTGTTGGTGATATGGAGTTTGAAATTGAAGATGAAGCCGCAACACAATCCGCGCTCTTTGGCGTGGTTGAGTTCTGGTCTTGTCTTCCAACCGAAGGGCCGGGTGGTGAGAAAGACTTACGCTTTGCCCACCGCCAAGCACAAGACTTTGACTTCTATGAGATTGTCTCTGACAAAGCTGGCCAGAGATTCTGCTTTGGTCAGCGAAAAGGGAAAGGACACGAGGGCGAACTTTTCCCGAAGGGATGGGAACCGGTTTTCAGTAAAGACGGGCAATCAAATGGTCAGCCAGAAGACAATCAGCGTCGCCAGACAACCGACAGTGGCGACGGCGTGGCATGCTCGCTAGCATCTTGGGGTAATTTGACTAAGGTGGTTCAGGCTGCCGGTAAAGAAGGCGTGATGCCGGACACCTGGAAGCCGAGAGTGAAAAGCGTGGTCGGCTCAGACGACATGCGGACGTTGGGTGACGCCGATATTTCCAAGGCAATCTCTGTCATCAACGGGCTGGTGCAGACCAAGCAACTGGCCAACCGAAACGCAAAAGTCGGGTAAACGTAAAAGAGGTTTACCGCGAAATGCGAATAGGTTATTATTGAGTGGTCATAGGGTGAGTGCTGGTCGGGGCCGGTTGCGGAATGAGACAGGTCAGGCTCCGACCAGCTTTACAAGATTGATATTTGAGAGTTTGGTGGTTTGTGGTAGCACGGTAAACGTGCGGCTTTGTGTGAGCCGGTTTAATTGCGAAGCCTGTGCCCAGTGGTAACACTGGAAAATAGTATAAGACAGGCAGTGCGTTACTTACCGACAAGAGCGGTAAAGCACTTTGACAAGGCGCATCACACGTTCAAGGGTGTCTCGGTTCGATCCCGCGAAACCTAACCAAGCAGGGTTTGATCCTGCCCATGAATCACTGATACAGACTACGGCGCACAGCTATACCAGGCTGTTGGGCCGTAGTCTGATACTACAAGATTGATATTTGAAAGTTTGGTGGTTGCGAGTTGCAGTTAAGTCAGCAAGCTTGCGGGCTGAAGCCGATATGATAAACATATCCTTGTAATGTGCATGAAGCTCGATGCACGGTAGTAACCACCATTCATTTTGCGGCGCGTTGGCAAAAGCCTGTTGAAAACTTGGCCTGTGTCAGTGAGAACGCGCCGCAAACGTAATCCGGGGCACGCGCCCCAGGGT
>JAGNMH010000142.1 GCA_017991275.1 Acidobacteriota bacterium | reverse complement strand
ACCCAGATAATTCAGGTAATCCACACCGGTACGAATCAGGCAGGTGGGAATTCCTTCACGGTTGAGCATCGCCACTGCCAGATAAAGGCTGCGAACTTCAGTTGCATTCGCTGCATGAACATTGCCTGTATAGACAATCACCAGACTGTTGAGTGGAATCTGCAATTGTTTGGAAAGTTCGTGATCGGCTGGCCTGGGATAAAAAATGCCTGTGTCCACGCCTGGCCATAATGTCAGCGATGGTTTGGGCGCTGGAACAAATTCCTGCAACTCCTTGATGATGACGGTCGCACCGTCGGCCTCGGCCATGAACTCACGATATAGAACCGGATGCGACCATGTATCCGGGAACTCTGCCTGACCGCTAAGCTGCTGTTGTGTGCAAAATTTTTGCGTTAATAGCTCTTCGTTGTCTTCCAGGTGAATCACCAATTTGAATGCGTATTTTTCTCTAAGCTCGACGCAGAACTTTCGTATGCTTTCTCTTGGTGTCCAGCAATGTGTCACATCCGGCCCAGACCCATTGGCGTATAGTTTAGGCAAATCGCCCGACTGTTTATGCTCAATCACCCGGTATCTGATCGCTCCCTGATCAGGTAACGCCTGATTGTTTGCAGGCACGGAAATTACACAATCCAAGCCAGACTGGCTGAGGCCATTTGCCAGCGAATGCACGTGTATCGCGCTGTTTGACCGCATGTCTCTGTCCAGAACGAACAAAATATTTTTCATCGTGGGGTTAAAGGCAAAAGCTCGCTTATTGATCGAGCGTGTAATCACTTCTGCGTGGATTGAAGTTGGGGTTGTAGTATGGGTCGCCGTTGAGGATATGTCCTTGCCACTGATCCAACAGCAACGTGTAATCTACGTGATCGTAATAATCTTTTCGTGTCTTGGATTCAAAATGGGTCAACTTAGCTTGCGGTGTGAAGATGATGCGTTTCCCCATCTCACGGAGCTTCAAGCATAAATCCAAGTCCTGGTAATGGGTGAAGTAATGTTCGTTGAAGCCACCAACGTTTTCAAAATCTATTTTCTTCATCATCAGGCAGGCGGCGGTTACGGCGGAAACTTCGTGAGCGCATATCAGGCTCCCGGCATAACCGTCGGAACCGGCACTGAACCCTCTCATCAGATGGTCAGCCGTCTCGCGCGGGCCAAGATTTATTCCGGCGTGTTGTACGGTGTTGTCTGGGTATAGCAACAATGCTCCAGCCGCTCCCACATCTTCTTGCGCTGAATAATAAAGTAGTTGCTCAATCCAATCCGGAGTCAGAATTAACGTATCGTTGTTCAGGAAAAGCAGGTGTTTGCCGCGAGCGTATCGGGTTCCCAGATTGTTGGCACGCGAATAATTGAACGTCCCCGGCATATTTATTCGTGTGACCGGAAACTTTTCCATCGCGCGGATCGCTTGCGCGTCTTTGGTGTCGTTATCAATCAGTAAAACCTCGAAGTTCGTATAGCTCGATTTCAGGTAAATGCTGCTAAGACAGTTTTCCAAACACTCCGGCTCGTCTTTTGTCGGAATGATGATGGTGACCATCTCCAGGGATTGGACAGAAAACGGCTTAATCACAAGTTGGTGGTTGGTGGTGGCAATTTCCGCGCGGGCATTAAGCCCGACACGCAACAAGTGAGCGTTAACCGCCTCCATTTGCAGATTGCTGATGTTGGGTTTGGCGTTGACATCCAGAGCGATGCTGCCGGGCGATTGACGCCAGTGGTAAAGAATTTTCGGCACGTGCCCAACTTTTACTCCGAGTTCCGACAGTCGCAGCATCAGTTCGAAATCCTGCACACCATCGTAACGGCTATCCAGATAGCCCGCGCGCTCAATCAACTTTCGGCGAAAACAAAGCAAGTGGCCGACGTACATCACGCCACGGAAATATTCAGGCGACCAGTCAGGTTTGAAGAATGGTTGGAGCCGGATGCCGTTTTCGTCCAGCTTGTCTTCATCACTGTAAAATATGTCAATTTCCTGATCCTGGTTGAGCAAGCTGACATATTCGAACAAGGCATGTGGAGCAAGTTCGTCATCGTGGTCGAGCAGGGCAATAAACTCCCCCTCCGCAATTTTTATCCCTTCATTTGTGTTGCCGGAGATTCCATTATTTGTAAGCAACGGCTTTGCCTTAATGCGATGGTCGCGGCTGGCATATTCGGCGACTAAATCTTGATTCGTGTTTCCGGCGATGGTCAAACACAGTTCCCAGTTGTCATAAGTCTGACGAATGACCGATTCAATGGCCGCGCGCAGGATTTGTGGCGGCGTGTTGTAAACCGGAGTCACGATGCTGATAAGCGGGCGGTACTCAAATCTCTGCGCCTGATCGCGTTGCGCCTCTAACTCTGATTGACTGGGGTCATGTCTTTCTACCCACTTCAGATAATCATCATTTACCAGGTTGAGCATGTTGGGTTGAACAACTGAACCCTCAGCAATCCTGTCTCCGGTTAAACCGGACGTTTTTTTTTGACCATTGTCAGGCGAAGGGTTTCGGACACTTCTTATACTTTTCAAAAAAAAGCTCACGCCGGACTTCACCAGCTTTGCTCGCAAACTGCCGTATGGCAAAACAGTTCGTCGCACTTGCCAGGTTTTTTCCAAAAGTTTCCAACCGCGGCTGCCGACAATTCCTTCAAGTTGCGCGCTTAAATGGCTGGCTTGCGCTCTCAGGTGGCTTGCTTGCTCGTTAAGATCATTTATCGAGGCTTCGGCTGATTGTTGGCTGTGTTCAGCGGCAGTTATAAGTGACCTGAGTTGATGGTTTTTGTTTTCAGACTCGTTTAATTCGGTCGTTAATTTCGCGACCTGAGGTACCACCTTCAATAAGCTGTCTTCAGCAATTGCCCTGCGTCCCAGCGAGAAAAAGAAATCGCGCAGCACCGATGTTTCTTCAGGCGTAGCGTTGAACAGAGCCAGCAAATCCGGTGAAGTGACTTCGCCCACCGCCAAAACCCCCAGCCCATAACCGTGCAGGAATTCAAAATTCAGATAAACCTGTTTCAATTCGTCCCACAGCCGGTGAACACCGAAATCGTCTCGTCGAACATTTGTATCGTGGAAAAGGACTATCCCACGTTCACTCATTTTGGGCAGCCAGGATTCAAAATCATGCTTGACGGCTTCATAAGTATGGAGTCCGTCAATGTGCAAAATATCAACTGTTCCGTCGGGAATGTGTGGCAGAGCGTCGTCGAAATAACTCTGCATCAACTGCGAGAAACTTCCGTAACGCGGATCGTGATAAGCGCGAAGCTCCGGCAAAACCTTGTCGCCGTAATATCCGGAATGTTCGTCGCCTTCCCAGGTGTCCACGGCATAACAACGGGTTTCCAGGCCAAGTTTCTTTATGGACTGGCAGAATGCGCAGTAGGAGTCTCCCAGCAATGTTCCAAGTTCAACAATCACTCGCGGGCGAGAGGCGCTAACCAGAAACATGGCGAATGGTATGTGCTCCTGCCAGGCCGGACTGCGCGTCAACCATTCAGGCTTATCCAGCATAATCGGATTGTTAAGTGGGTTGAACGAGAAGCTCATAACTATATTTTCCCAAATGAAATCATTTCATTTTACCGTTTATTTTTGAACTGCTCACAAGCCGTGAAGGGCGGGCCTGTGATCAGGTAGGTTATTCAATCTCTTTGACCAGTCGCGGGCAAAAACGAAGCCCAAATTTTCCCAACCGGCTTGCGCTCATCCTTGATCGAAGTTTTACCAGCAAGCCCCAGACAATTCCCATCAAGATAAAAAACTCGGCCCCATTGGTCGTGCTCATTACGTGACGCCGCTTCAGTCCTTGAAAAACCATCCACAAGCCTGAGAAAAACGAATCGCCAAGCCGCTCCATTCTGTGTAAGGCGCTCAGCTTTTGCCATTTCATTTTCTTGCCGCCACGCATCCTCAAAACTTTCGCCATTGCCGAAAGCTTAACCACCTGATCGAAATAAACCCGCTTCGCTTCTGCAACTCCTTCCTCGGCTGACAGATAGCGGAAGTTCAGGTATATCGTTTTCAAGGGTGGCTTTCCCGGCGATTCGCCAAAACCGGTGACGTTGTCGCCGTGTTGGACGTAGTTGTGCAATGGGCGATCTACCCAGCTCAATTTGCCAACCGCCAAAGCTACGCAGGCAATCCAATGATCGTGGTGCAGGTTGCCAAGTCCGGTTGGAAAAGGCAGCGCGTATTCAAGAAGCTCCCGCCTGAAAATCGAACTGGCGCCGGTGACAGAATTTACCATCAACATTGCTGCAAGGTCGGTGTAATTATTTTTCCTGTGCGACCAGAACGTTTCAGAAATAGTCTTGCCGTTTTTATCCACAATCTTCATGTCGCTGTATGCCAGCGCGGTTTCAGGTTCAAAGCTGGCCAGCAATGTTTGTAGTTTGTCCGGGCGCCAAAAATCATCCTGATCGGACAGCGCCACAAAGGCGGCTTCTTCGGGAATCAGCATCAGGCTACGTTCAAAGTTCTGGTAAAAGCCCAGATGTTTCGGCGCGACGGAAAACGCGAATCTTTTATCCTGTTCAATGATCTTTTGCATCTCTGCGCGCGTGATTGCGTCCGAGCCGTCATCGCTGATTACACAAAGCCAGTTTCGATGGTTTTGAGCGATCAAGGATTCGATTTGCCCGCGAAATAAATCAATCTGCGGATTGTAAGTGGCCATCGCAATTCCAACCAAAGGATCATCGCCTGTTGAGCAGTTCGGTTTGGAGGAAAATGCACCGCCAATAGACGATGACCTCAATCTGGTTTCGACGGCTTTTTCATGAATCTCGATTTTAGCCAGCCGTTTTCGTATTTGGCTACGGTCATTCAATGTTGCTTGGAGCGTCAACTCCGTCTCACCCGCTATGTCGCTGGAAATTGGGATTAAAGCCAGGAATCCGCTACGCGAACTGAATTTGCATTCGGGATGGTGGCGTCCAACATCGTGTCTGATTAACTTGCTCTGCAAAACTTTATGCTCGAACGTTCCCGTCAAAATATCCAGCCTGGAAATTTCCTGGCTGGTATGAAAACACCATCCGGTCAGAACCATCACTGTTCCGCGACCAGTGGTGACTGTTTTCGGAATTTTCGATTCCAGGCAAAACTTAAGCTCTTCTTCGTAGCTCATCGTTGGACTCTATCTTCAGAACTGACGGGCAGATTGCGGACAAGCCATCAGGTATTCCCGCTCATAAGCCAGTGCGACTTGTTCGACCGACGGAATGAACTGGCTCTTTAGGTTTTCCTTGTATTCGTTAAGTATTTCAGGGTTTTGAACCAGGGATTGCAATGCATCGCGCAAGTCCGCGACATCGCCTATCTGAAAAGTTCGACCATTGATTCCTTCTTGAACTACTTCCGTCATTCCGCCCAGATCCGTGACAACCGCGGGTAAATTCGACGCCAGAGCTTCCAGCAAAATGATCGGAGTGTTCTCGTACCAGATCGAAGGTACGACCACTACGTCTACCTGGCTTAGCACTTCTCCTATACGGTCAGCCGAAAAGACGCCGCACAACTTGATGCGCGGATCCTCATCGGCGGCCTGCTTCAGCGGGTAATCATATTGACCGGAGCCATAAATTTTTAGCTCGGCGTCTCCTTTCACGTCTTTGAATGCTTTGGCCAAAATGTGAACTCCTTTGTGGCGGGTGAAGGAGCCGCCGTAAAAAAAGGTCAGCTTGTCGCCTGCGTTGTACTGTTTCTGATTTCGGCGAACCTTCGAGTAGTTGATTCCATACCCGATCAATCTTGCGTTAAGGTCGCCATATTCTTTGCGGAACATCTCGCTCAGAAACTTTGAGGGAGCGATCACTCTGTGAGCATTGCGCAGGAAATCTCCGGCCACTTGAAGCCGATTACGAATGACGGAATTTGGGAACTCCGGACACAATTCTCCGCACGCCGTCCCGCCCTCGGGACCCGCACAAAGATTCTGTGAGGAAGTCATCAGAATGCACTTTGGGCAAAGCAGAAAGAAATCCGTCAAGGTCAGCAAGTATGGGATGCCAGCTTTGTGTGCGGCATAAATAAAATCATGAACTCCAAGTGTATGCGCGGCATGAACAACATCTGGTTTTTCGCTCTCCAGCAGGCGGCGCGCGAAGTCCAGCATTTCACCTTGCCCCAGATTGTATTGTCGGTCTTCGGTTTCCTGTTTAAGCCGGACAAAGGTGACAGGGATGCCTTCATAAATCAGCTCTTGCGTCAAAACACCGGCGTCTTCTCCGTTGAAGGTGGCGCGTGGGCGGAATGAATAGGAAACGACTTTGACTCGGTGCCCGAATCGTTGGCTTGCCTTTGCCAATTCCAGCAGGAATTTTTCGGTTCCAGTGTAAAAGTCGGGGTAAAACTGATGAATCAGGTAAAGTATTTTCATTCTCTAAACCCCCTGCCTCAATTCCAGTTCCAGTCGCGTTGAGGCTTCATTGTTCGGCGGTGAAGAAATGAAGTGACTGGCCAGCATTGTCCCGGATGCCAGCGCGTGGGCTTTGAAAATTGCCTGCTTGAATTCGGAAAACAACCCATCATCCACGCTTTCGTAAACTGCACTTATGTACTCTTTGATTTGCCAGATCAGATTGTCCAGTGGGAGTGCCGCTTGTTTGGCAGCAGTGTCGGGTGATCCTGCCACAGAGCTGTTTACCACCAAGCGTGAGAGAAAATCACCGTAGCTTTCGTCAACGCAACTCAATCCTTCCGTGGATGCAGCAGTTGCCGAACCTTCAGCATTCAACTGGCTTTTCCAGTGATTTTTGACTGCGGTCAGAAAATCACTAACCGGGCAAGGGAGTGTGACCTCTTTTTCCAACGCAATGATGATGCGGTTCAGTTGCCGGTAAGAAGACAAAATCTCGTTTCTCAATTCTGGCTGGTTCAGGTTTGGCGGCAGCGGGAAATCGGAAAACATTCGCGCCAGGCAGATGGTGTCCACGTAGCCTCGGCGAAGATAGTAATAAGCCGGGCGGTTGTGCGAATGAATTACGCGCGTGGAACTCAGCATCGCCAGTTTGTGCCCATCAGCGGTTAGTCGCATTCCAATATCCAGGTCTTCTGCATAATCGTGGCGGAATCGGTATCGTTCAAAGACTTCCCGGTCAATCAGGCAGGCGACGTTGTTAAGTTGGCAATGTCTTCTAACGGTTACGTAATCCGAGCTTGGCGGCTGTCCGGTAATTCGGTCGCCGCCTACCAATCCCAAAAAGCGGTTATGCCCCCGCGAAGTGACCCGGTAAAAAAGGTCAACGTCTTCGCGTGGCGCTTCGGTTGGCGTCACCGCGACAGCGCCCGACGCCCGCGCAACCTGAATCATTTCATACAGGAAGTGGCGCGATCCCGGCAGCGCGTCCTGAGTCATGAAGAGAAGGTAATTTCCTGTGGCAGATTCTGCGCCCAGGTTGCGGGCAGTCGAATGCGAAAAATCTTCGGGCGCGATTTTGATGACCTTTGCGCCATAACTGCGGCTCAGTTCCACAGTGCCGTCTCGGCTGCCGGAATCAACCACAATAACCTGTACGCTCTCGCAACCTTCCTGCGATTTCAGCGAAGAGAGCAGCACGGGCAGATCGTCGCCAGCATTTAGTGTAGGGATCACGACTGAAACCGACGATCTTTCCAGTCTTGGCCGCTCATCCATCCATAAGTTCGAAAAATTGAAATTGGGAACCGTGATTTTGTCAGCGGGCTTCGACGTGATGTTGATCCATCGCCTCACTTCGACTTTATTGCCTGCGCTGTCGTGGACTCGCACCAGAATTTTACGGCGCTGTTGACCCGGTTTTTCGCTCAAAAGAAAAATGCCGCCGAACCCCAACTTTTCCGATAAAAGATCGGGATAGGCGTCCAGCACATCCGGGCGTGCAAGTCCGTATTTGATGTCGCCCATCAAATCGTCGTCAACGAATGCTTCGATGCGCTGGACCTTTGCGGCCAACGAAGCCGCCCAGCCATAAATTTCCAGTTCTAAACCTTGCAACTGGTCATTCGCCGGGTAATCCAGATGACATAGGATCAACGGGGGAGGTTGTTTTCGCAGACGACAAAAAATGCGTCTAGCAATCGAAGCCGTGCCTTCGTCCTTCCAAAGTTCAATCAGGCGCGTGATTTTTTGTTCCAGCTCATTCGGCATCGGCAGTCAAACCTTTCATTGATCTCATCAGCAGCGCCCATGCCGCCAAACTCATTGCCAGGCATAATCCGCAAAGGAAACGAATTGCCAGATACATTCGCGGCGAAGCCTGCATAGTTGGTCGCCAATCCTGAGAAAGCATGGACTGCGGCGTAGAAAATTCGCGCAGGTCAACGGTTTTTTCCGGCAGCGCGTCTTCAGGCTTCGTGAACCACCAATGAGGCGGCGGCGGCCACGATATTGGCGAAACGTCGCGGTTTCCGCTAAGCCAGACGCGCATCAGTTTCCAGTTGAACCGGATGTGATTCAACTCCGGGTCGTACTGCAAAGCTTCGAGCGTAGCCCGCGAACTTCTTGTGGCAGCCTTATGCATTGAGCCATATGGGAAAAAGCTTCCGAGCAGCGAAATCGCAAAACCCAAAACCAACAGCGCCAGCGCCAACCATTCACGCCGCCACTGAAACGGCAACGCCGATTTTGCCGCAGCCAGACAAAGCATCAGCGGCGCAACTGTTGAGTGCAAATACCGTGGCCCCCAGGTTTCATCCGCCCACATTCTGGTAATCGAAAAACCTCCGATCAATCCGCTTAGAGCAAGCAGAGCAAAAATCACAATTCGCGGTTGCCGTCGCCACGCGCTGCCAAGCGTCAAAAAACTCAGCGCCAGCACAGGGCAAAACAGAAACAGGCTTTTGTTCGGCGAACCGAAATAGGCAAAGACTTGCAGGGCGACTGTCAGCGGGCTGTCAACCAGAATGTCGCGGAAGTAATTGACTCCGGCGTCCATCCCCGCCCAGTAACGCGACTTGGCCAGATGATTGAGCGCGTAAGTAGCAGCAACGATTGTTAGCGCACAAGTAAGTTTCCACAGGTAAGCACGCTGGAAGCGTGAGTTTAGTGCGCCGGAAGCGCGCGTACCCAGGCTAAAGTATTCGAAAATCAGAAATCCTATTGCCGGGGCCAAAAAGACTCCATTCAATTTCACCGCGACAGTCACGGCGCAGGCAGTGGCAAAGAGCAAAACTTCCGGCCAGTTCCTTTTCGGTTCTCGACCAAGCGCTATGTAAGCCGCAATCATCAGCGCCAGCGACTGAGTCGTTTCCATTCCTATGTAAACGTAAGGCCAGAGCATAGTTCCCAGCCCGGCGGAAGTCGCAAGCAAGACCGCCAGACGAAGGTTTGAAGTCAGCCGATAAGCCCAAATCAACAAAAGTGTGCAGAGCAGTGAAGTCGCCAGAATTGGTTGAAGGATTGCCAACCGCCCAGTCCATTTCACCGAATCGCCAGGCAGTACACGGCCGACGCCAGCAAAAGGCATAAAGAAAACTGGCTCGATGAAACCATGTCTTGTCCATTCAACCCGGATCAGCGGCTTTGCTGTTGCGGCTTTGATGACGTTTGTAACGGCCTGATTGGCGGCAATCAGGTTTTCCTGATTGTAACCTTGCCCTTCGATAGTTCCCGGAGTCAGTGAAACATAGAGCAGCGTCAAGGCCAGAAAGAACAGCCAGCAA
>JAGNMH010000141.1 GCA_017991275.1 Acidobacteriota bacterium | reverse complement strand
GTAGCATCGCTCTTTCTTCATCAAGAATAGCCAATTGGTGATCGGCCAACGGAAATCCGCAAGAAACTATTTCTCTTACGCTGCCATTATTACCTGTTGCAGGAACGGCCCTTCCCAGCTTCAGTTCCTCTGCATTGATCAATTCTGTGCGGATTGGCGCTCCAGGTTTATGCAGGCTGATTGCCAGAGTAGATTCGGCCATTCCGTAGCTGGGAAGAAAAGCTTCAGGGTGAAAGCCAGCCGGGGCCAGACGCTCCGCGAAGCTTCGCAGGGTCGGAGCATGAATCGGTTCAGCTCCGCATCCGGCCACACGCACACAACTCAGATCCAGATTTTCCAGATCGGAATCTCGCAATCGTTTGACGACTTGGGCGTATGCGAAATTTGGGGCATAGGTAATTGTTCCCCGGTACTTATCTATTGCCTTCAGCCAAATTCTGGGATCGCGTGCAAAAGAGGTCGTAGACAAAATAATTACCGGGCCAATGTAAACCAGCGGCCCCAGAATAAAGCCAATCAAACCCATATCGTGATAAAGCGGCAACCAGCTAACCCCAACATCCTCAGGCCCTGGGTTCATCCCATGCTGGCCCATAAAGGCTCTCATATTCGCCATCAGATTGGCATGAGAAACCATCACGCCTCTTGGCAAGGTGGTGCTGCCGGACGTGTACTGCAAAAAGCAAATGTCGTCTGGATAAATTTCAGGAGATTCAAACGGTGGTGGTTCGCCAGAAAACTCTGATTCAACCGTAATCAAATGCGTCTCTCCGGCAATACTTTGCAGTATCTGTGCGGCAAATGATTTTGACGATTCGGTGGTCAGCAAAATCTTCGCGCCCGCGTCATCTACAATTCTGGCGGCAGGAGGAACAAGGCTGTCGCTGCCCTTAGCCATCATCGGCGGCGAAATTGGAGCCGGAATGATTCCAGCAATAACACATCCAAGAAAGCTCATGACAAATTCATGGGCTTCGCTTGTCATCAATACCAGGCGATCACCTTTCTTCAAACCCAGCCGGGAAAGATGAGCCGCACGACGCTTGGCTTCTGAATACAATTGTTGATATGTGAAGTAACGCTCTTCCGCGCCAAAACCGATAAAGCGCATCCCTGACTCAGGCGTATTTGGTATTCTTTCCAACGCCGCAATTAAAGTTTGAGATGTGAAATTCACCAATCGTGAATTTTCTGCTTCAGAATGCAGCATAAGCTCCAGTGATAGTGGCTAACACAGGTGTTAAGTCAGGATACGAGCATGCTGAATGTCAGCAAAACGGACATCGCTCAACTCTCAATCCTAAGAAAAATCCGCTCTCCTGACTACAGAGATATTGGTATCTAAATAAGTATGAAAAAAACGGTTTACAGTGTGTTGCAGGAAAAAATCATAGAGGACGCAGAGCTTTGTCAATCTGCTCCGATCTTCAAACCTCTACGGCAGGTCCTCATAGTAAACTGAAAATTGATTTATCTAAACCTTTCTGAATTCTACTTTTGTAATTTTGACCAGTCAATTACTTGGAATCTGTGTTGCGGAAAGTTTGAGCTTATGGCGATAAAGGAGCTAGCCGGTTGGTAGTCGTTAAAAAACGCTTTCCTGACTGACTAGGCGTCAGTGATGGAAAGCGTCAGACTTGTGACGCGCAATGGCGGGGTCGAGCGTACGGCAGTTCAGTGTGCCCGGAGAATGCTAAACTTTTTTGCACTCTATTAAACCAAGCCAAACGTAATCAACTCCAGAGACAGGAAAATATATTTTTGCAAAGTCTTTTTGTCTTTGAGCTTACACCAGTCGGAACTGGTCTGAATTGCAAGTTTTTACAAACGATTTACAACTGATTAACAACTACTTGACCTGACAGGCGCATAATCCCAGCCTGTTGTAACAGGTATCAAAAAATCTTGCTCGCGATGCTTGATTGGTTGAAACCTTTGAACAGGTTCGATCACCAACTCCATCGGACCTGACTTACTGTTAGATTTTTAGCGGAACAAGGCACTGAAATAGCCAACCTTGTTTCAAACCATTGGCAAGACAAACGCCGGAGATCGTTATGGCCAGCAAAATTGTTATCCGCATCATGTTAGTCGCCGCTCTGATCGTCACGGCGCATGCGATCAAACCTTTTTCGTTCGGCAATGTCACGCTACAAGCCTTGGGAACGGCTCGCTCGCTTTCCTTGGCTATGCCCGTGGCCGTGGCCGAACGAATCCAACACGCTCATTATCTGGCTCAGGCTTATGGCAAAGGCCTGTTTGATTCTTATGATAATGACTATTCCCCTTCAATTTGGACTAAACCAGATTTACTGAAGTCTGAATTGGTGGCCTTTGCAAACTTGGTCGAACTTGATGAAGACGCCGAAATCAGAGATGTGAAACCGGCTGACGCTTCCAGAAAGCCTGCTCAAAAGCGACCTGTCAGACGGATTAAGCGCGACGATAATCATGACGAGGATTCAGGTTGTTCAAAGACCAGCGAAATCGCTGAACTGCCTGAAGTCCGGTCGCCCAAAGCCGTTGCGCTGGTTCCACCTGCAAAGCTGATGGCTTATCAGTCCGGGCTGATCGCTCAGATGATGCCCGCGATGAATCGAAATGGAAGCAGATTGCCCAGTCTGAAAGTTGAATTAGAGCTGATTTCAAAACCTGCGGTTATAACTTCGCTGTGCCGCGACGCTGGCGTGACTAAAACCGAAGTTGTCGAAGCGCCTTTTGAAAGCCTTATTGGCCCGGAGGAAGAAACCTTTTATTCCGAACCGGAACAATATGCGCTACCTGCTCCAACAATGATGATGCCGCCTCTTCCTGAGTGCATCCGCATTCCGTAACCCACCAAGCCGGGAAAACAAAAAGGGAGAGATGGATTTAAGTCCGCCTCTCCCTTTTGCTTTTTAGCCAGGCAATTCAATGTTAAGCCTGCCGAGTTAAGCCTGCCGAATCGCTATTTCTTCTGCGCTCGCTGCCTGATTGCTTTCTCGGCCTCTTCGTAAGCTCCACCTTCAACCTTGCCTATCTTGATCGCCAGATCGTAAGCGATAGCAGCTTCAGCAATCAGCTTTTCAGCCAGCGCAGGATTGGTTTCGGCAATGAAGTCCAGAATCTTTCCGGCGGCGACATAGCTGCGTTGCGATAACCATTTTTCCGATTCCGGCGAAGCGGCTTGTGCCGCACGTTTGTATAAATCAATCGCTGCGTACAGAGCTTCTTCGACCCTGTCGCTGTCGTCCAGTGTGCTGGCTTGTTTGCTGGTGACTTCCGCCAACCCAAACAGAACGCGGGCATTATCCGGCTTTTCCTTCAGCGCAGCGTCAAGTACAGCTTTTGCGTCATCGTACTTGCGATTCTTAATCATGTTGTCGGCTTCGACGATTCTCGCCACCAGTTTTTCGTCGGCGTTTGCGATTGCCATAGTCGGAGCCGGAGCTAGTGTCGCTTCTGTGCGAAATTGTTTGTAACGCGCCAGACGCTGTTCGTATTCTTTCAACCTGCCGGTTTCACGCTCGAAATCTATGTTCGACAGCATGGAAGAAATGTAATCCCGCACGTTGACGCCGACTGGTTCAAAGGCCTTCATCTGTTCGTAAAAGTGATAAACCAGAACGGCTCCGCGTTCATAACCCAAACTGAGTTGGTAGATGGCCTCGTCTTCCGGTGAAACTCTGCGAGCCGCCATTCCCAGTACATCCATTCGAGCGTCAGTCGCCTGAACCAGCGAATCAGTAATCAAATAATAGGCGCTGCGTTCGGCATAATCACGGTCAAGCCTGTCGCCGCGAGTTTCCATCAACTTTCTCAGGTTCACGCGAATGGCCGCGACTTCTTTGATCTGGCGTTCAATCAATGGGTCGAGCACAAAGCTAAGGAATGAACGGCGCATAGCTTCAATGCTTGGCGCGGCGCTTGGCCCCAGCAACAAAAAGTAAGTGTCGCGGACTACGCGCAGGTTCGCCGCATTCGAGGCGTTGAACAAATCTGGAATAATAACAAACTGCCGAATGCGGTTTGAAGATTCCGGTACGCTTATTACTTGCGGAGCTTCTGTATTGGCGTCGGCTTTCTTGTCCGACTTGCCAGAGTCTTTCTTGTCCGACTTCTTATCTGATTTCTTGTCTGGTTTGGTTGCCGTAGCCGTGCTGCGTATGTTGAACAGCGGCGGTAATTCCAAAACCGGCTCTGTGTGCAGATAAGTCAGCACAGTGCCCAAAGCCAAACCGGCAGCTTGTGGGTAAGTCTCAGCGACCTTCAGATGAGCCTCGACGTATTTCGGCAACAATCTGGAAAAGCTTGTCTTCTGGTAAAACTCTTCGACAATCAGCGCAAAACCAACAATCTCTTTTACGTCATCAGGCAAACGATCAGCCGGAACGTCAATCGTGAATGCGGGCGGTTCGTGCAAAGAAAGAGCCAGGCTCAGATAAGGCGCAACTGCTGCTGCATCGTTCGCCCCTTTGCGGTGTGCCAGAAAATAATCCCGGAGTTTGCGAACAACATCCGGCGGAGTATTTTTCAAATCCTCACGCATCTGCTGGCGCAATGGTGTTACCTGACGGCCACCGGATTCGTAATCGTACCCGGCGACATTCAGCGCAGCCATCATCACGATCACTCGTTTGTCGGCGCCTATCACCGTGTTGACATCATCGAGCGAAAGATTCGGGCGCTGAGCCAGCGGGACTTTACGCCGGTCAATCTGCGGAACCTGTGTCGTGGCTTTCGGCTGAGAATCCTGTTTGGGAGCCTGTTGCGCCGGTTGCTGTGAAAAAATATTTGCAGTCAGCGAGAAAATCAAAGCCGACGTTTGAATAAGTGAAAGAGTTTTTTTCATCTTCAAGGTCAATTCCGTTCAATCTATGGATTCAGCCCGAAGCTTGACAGCTTCCGGCAAAGTGTCTTTTGGAAATTTGTGGCGATAAGCCCGCAGCGCGAAAAGCATCAGCGGGTAAGCAATCAGCGAACTGATGACCGCCAGTATCATTGCGCCAATGGCATACGGCAACAGTTGCTGCCATTGCGAGGCTAGCGATTGCCAGAACCCCAGAGTAGCCAGGGCGCCGATCGTCACCGGCGGCAACTCAATCCGTGGCGAACCGACAATCAATCGCCCTATTCCCCACGAAGCCGCGATCACCGGAGCGAATGTCCAGGGGTTGGTAATGAAAAGCCCTGTAAAGACCGCCACCTTGTTCAATCGCCAGACCAATAACAACAGTCCGGCGATAACCATCTGCAATCCCAACAGCGGAGTGAAGGCAATGAAAGTCCCGACGGCAAATGCCAGCGCCGTGCGTTCAGGCGGTTCTTCAAGATTGAGCAAATTTCTGAACGCGCGTCTCAACATAACTTTCAGTGGAAATTTAGACGGGCAGTGGAAATTTAGACGGGCGGATTATAGCCGATGCCGAGCGTCATTCGTAACGAAGCGCTTCAATCGGATCAAGCCGCGCAGCTTTCCACGCAGGCCACAAACCAAAACCGACTCCAAGTCCGACCGACACGACAAAACCGACAACCGGCGCCCACAACGGCACAAAAGTCGGCATCACCAGCTTGATGATTTCGGCCAAGCCCCAACCGAACAGAATGCCAATCAATCCGCCCAGGCCAGTCAAAGTTGCCGCCTCGATCAGAAACTGCAACACGATGTCGCGCCGCCGAGCGCCGATGGCTTTGCGAACGCCGATTTCTTTCGTTCGCTCTGTCACGCTGACCAGCATGATGTTCATGACGCCAATGCCGCCGATCAGCAAACCTACACTGGAAATCGCCACCATCAACAGAAAGACTCCGCCGGTGATGGATTTGAATTGCTGGATGATGCCTTGCGATGTCTGAATGCCGAAATTATCCGGCTGTCCGTAAGCAACTTTGCGACGTTTACGGAGCGCCTGGCGAATTTCGTCAATCGCCTGATCTTCTTTGCCCGGAGCAAACTGCGCCATGACGAAATTCTCTTTGACGTTCGGAAAAATCTTCCGCATCGTTTCGTATGGAATGTAGACCGCTTTGTTTTGATTGCCCGGATCGTCAGAAGGTGTCAAAAACATATCGCGTTCTTTCATCACTCCGATCACACGGTAGTTGCGCCCGTTGATCATAATGTCCTTGTCGAGCGCGTTGACCGAAGGAAAAAGTGTGTTGGCGATGTCGCGCCCTATGACGCAAACATCGGCTCGCGTCATGTTCTCGCCCTCGCCGAAAAAACGGCCTTCGGAGATTTCAGTATTCCCCATCCTAAACATAGCTGGCAAAGTTCCCTGCACCGTAGCGTTGACCATTTCAATATCACGAAATCGAATCTTGACGCGCTCTGCCATCGGCCCCTGCATAAAATCCACCGGCGACATGAGCGGAGAAACCTCCACCACCGACGGGCATTCGTCGCGTATAGCCATTGCGTCTTCGTAACTGATCGGTTTGCGCTGGCGCTCTTCCGCCGTCGGGTTGAAGTTAAAGCCCGGATCGAACTTGAAGATGTAAATCGAATTGGTTCCGAAGGATTCGATCTGTTTGGCAACCTGGGAATCAATCCCCGACACAAACGCAGCGATCACAATCACAGTCGTCGTCCCAATCACGACTCCCAGAATCGTCAGGAACGAGCGCAGCTTGTGCTGCCACAAAGTGTCGAAAGCCATCCAGATGTTTTCACGAAAATCCTGTCGAGTCATAGATACCCTCGCTATTAAATCAATCCGCCCGCATCGCCGTCACCGGATCAAGCCTAGCCGCGCGCCAGGCCGGATAAACTCCGGCGATCAATCCTACTCCGCCTGAAACCGCCAGCGCCACTGCGACGGCCAGCATTGGCAGCGAAGTCGGAATTGGAGTCAGAGTTGAAACCAGTTTGCCGATTCCCCAGGCGATGCTGACGCCGACAGCTCCTCCGGCCAGAGCCTGAATCGTAGATTCGACCAGAAACTGGCGAAGGATGTCTTTGCGCCGAGCGCCCAGAGATTTGCGGATGCCGATTTCGCGCGTTCGTTCCGTCACGCTGACCAGCATGATGTTCATGATGACTATGCCGCCGACGACCAGCGCGATTGAAGTGACTCCGACTGCAACGACCTGAATCGTGCCGAAGATTTGTTCGCGCAGATTGTTTACCGCGCTGGGAGTAATGATTCCAAAGGTGTCTTTTTCGTTCGGCGAAAGTTTACGCCGAGTTCGCATGACTACGCGGGCTTCGTCAATCGCGGCTTCGTAAGTCTCAGGGCTGGTAGAGGTAATGAACAACTGAATCGTGCGGCGATAACCGTAAATGTTCAAAAACGTCGTCATCGGAATCGAAACGAATTTGTCCCGCGATTGGCCGAACACAGAGCCAAGAGCTTTGGCCACGCCAAGCACTTCAAATGGACGGCCATCAATTTTGATCTTTTGGCCAATGGCGCTGCTGGTCGGAAAAAAACGATCAGCCACATCCTGACCGATGAAGCAGACCAGCCGAGCGCCTGCGTCATCGGTCTGATTAAACGAGCGGCCTTCGGCAATTTCCTTGTTTTGAATCTCGATCATGTTGGCGGTCATCGCCTGCAAACTGACGCCGATCAAAGATTCTTTGGCGTACTTCAGTTCAACCATTTCCTGTTCCTGAGCGCCGACATCTTTAATTGTGCGCTGGCCGATGCGTTCGCGCAGAATTGCCAGATCGTCCATCGTCACGTCTTTGTTGTGTTTGCGAGCATTTTCGTAAGCGTCCAGGCTGGAAAAGTCTTCAATCGAAAACTTCTGAACGGTAAAGGCGTTCGTGCCGATGTTGGCGATCTTTTCGTCAACGTATTTGTTGAAACCTTCGATCAGCGAAACGACTACGATGACGGTCGCCACGCCGAAAATTACCCCAAGCAGCGTCAGAAAAGACCTTAATTTATGTGAGTGTATCGAATCGAGCGCCAGTTTGATTGCTTCGATGAAGTGCATAAATGTTCCTCAAGACTTGTTGCGAAGATGAAACTACGGCTGCGAACCCGGGAAAGTTCGGCTCAGTTTCGTGAACTGAATATGCACTGGCGGGAAACTTTGCTGAAATCGGAAGTCGGAAGGATGATGAATCGGTTGTGCTTCAATTCATCATTCACTCTTCCGACTTCATCATTTAATGTCAGTCCTGAATAGTGACTTTTTTCATCACAACTTTGTTGACCAATAATTGCCTTTGATCGCTGGGTTGAGTGGCAATTTTATCTACAACATCTATGCCTTCAATAACTTCACCGAACACGGTGTACTGACCATTCCATTGAGGAAAATCGCGCAGGCAAACGAAAAACTGACTGGTTGCGCTGTTCACGTCATTTCCGCGCCGAGCCGCGCCGAGCACGCCTTTTTTGAAAGGCTTCTGACTGAATTCGGCGGGTACGGTCGGTTGACCGGGAGCGCCAATCCCCCAACTTTCACGGTCGTCCGTTCTGGTATTCGGGTCGCCGCCCTGAATCAACAGGTTTGGCACTGCGCGATGAAAAGCCAGGCCGTCGTAAAAACCTTCGCGCGCCAGCTTCTTGAAATTCTCAACGTGTTTCGGAGCGGTTTCGCCATCAAGCTTGATCTTGATTTGGCCGTAATCGGTATCAATCACCGCGACTCCGCCGCCACTGCCCTTTGAACAAGAACCGGCGACAAGCGCCAAAGCCAACACAACCAAAATTCGGATAAGTTTCATAATCTCCATTCCAGAAATAGACAAGATTTACAGAACTCAGATTTCTTCCAAATACTGCTCATGCTGCAAATCCTGTCTGAATTTTTATATTTCAAGTTTAGCTTTCAAGATTTCATTGACTGCCTTCGGATTGGCTTTGCCGCCGGAGGCTTTCATCACCTGACCTACGAAAAATCCCATCAACGCAGTTTTACCGGCACGGTAACTTTCGGTTTCTTTTGGATTTGCGGCGATTACTTCGTCAACGACTTTTTCAATCGCCGAAGTGTCTGTGATTTGCACCAGGCCTTTTTCTTTGACGATGTCCGCCGGAGCTTTGCCTGTGGCAAACATATCGGCAAAAACGTCTTTGGCAATTTTGCCTGAGATCGTTTTGTCGTCAATCAGCCTAATCATCGCGCCCAAATCCTCGGCTTTGATTTTGCAGTCGGTGATTTCAGTTTCGGAGTTTCGCAGTTCGCGCAGCAGTTCGGACAGAATCCAGTTTGCCGCCGCGCGGTTGTTGCCCGACGCTTTGATCGTAGCTTCAAAGTAATCGGCCAGAGCGCGTTCGCCGGTCAGCGTGAAAGATTCGTCGGCGTTTAATTCGTAATCGCGCATAAACCTTTGCCGTCTGGCTTCGGGCAATTCAGGCAATTCGGCTTTCAGCAGCTCGATCCATTCGGCGCTGACTTCCAACACAGGCAAATCCGGGTCGGGAAAGTAACGGTAATCGTGCGCGTCTTCCTTCGAGCGCATCGTGTAGGTTTTGTTGTCCTTTTCATTCCACAGCCGAGTTTCTTGAACCATCGTGCCGCCGGCTTCGATCAAAGCGATCTGGCGATCAATCTCGTAATCAATCGCTTTCTGCAAAAACCGCAGCGAGTTGACGTTTTTGATTTCGGCGCGAGTTCCCAGCTTTTCCTGACCAGTGGGACGAACTGAAACGTTGGCGTCGCAACGCAGATTGCCTTCTTCCATATTGCCGTCGCAGACGCCTATGAATTGCAG
>JAGNMH010000831.1 GCA_017991275.1 Acidobacteriota bacterium | reverse complement strand
GCTGGAAACTTTCAAAACCATCTTCGCGCTGGCCGAACGCGGAGCCACCGTCATCGTCAACAAGAGTTTGCCGGCTGATGTTTCTGGCTTCGACAAGCTGGAAACGCGGCGCGGCGAATTTCAAAAGCTGCTGGCTCAAATCAAATTCGTCAAAACGGACAAGGCTTCAATTCAATCTGCGAAAGTCGGCAACGGCAGATTTCTGTTGGGCAGCGATTTGAATCAGACGCTCGGCTTTGCCGGAATCAAGCGCGAAACGATGACCGATCAGGGATTGAAATTTGTTCGTCGCGCCGATGCCAGCGGCAAGTTTTACTTCGTCATCAACCAAACAGAAAAACCGATTGACGGTTGGGTACGGTTGCAAGCGGCGGCTGGTTCGGTGGGCGTTTTCGATCCGATGCGAGAAACCAAAGGACTGGCGGCGATGAAAACCGCCGATGGTTCAACTGAAGTTTACTTGCAGCTTGCGCCGGGCGAATCGCGCATTATCAAAACGTTCAAGGCGGCGGTGAATGGAGCGCGGCTGGATTACTTCAGCGCAACCGGCGCGGCTGAACCGCTGGCAGGGAAATGGTCAGTGAAGTTCGTTGCCGGAGGGCCGGAATTGCCTGCTACGGTTGAAATTGATCGGCTGACTTCGTGGACAAATTTCGGCGGCCAACAAGTGAAGAACTTTTCCGGCACGGCGACTTACTCAATCTCGTTCGCCAAACCGACAGGCAACGCTGCCGGCTGGTTGCTTGATCTTGGCCGCGTAGCCGAAAGCGCCCGCGTCAAGTTGAATGGCAAAGGGCTTGGCGTGATGATCGCGGCTCCGTTTCAAATTTATCTTTCGGCTGCGGAATTGAAGCCGCAAAACACGCTGGAAATTTCAGTCTCGAATTTGATGGCCAATCGCATAGCCGATATGGATCGTCGCGGCATCGTTTGGAAAAGGTTTTACAACGTCAACGTCTCGGCTAAAAAGCGGGAAAACCTTGGCGATGATGGTTTGTTTACCGCCGCCAAGTGGGAACCGATGGAATCTGGATTGATCGGACCGGTAACGATTACTCCACTTGGAATTCGACAACCTAAACCATGAAAAACTGTAACCAATTCTCCAGACGCGATTGCCTGAAATTGCTTGGCACTGGCGCGGCAACTCTTGCCGCTGACTTGCCTGTTCAGGCTCAAATGCCGACAAATCAAAATCTGCTGTGGTATCGGCAACCGGCCAAAAATTGGAACGAAGCTTTGCCAATCGGCAACGGACGACTGGGCGCGATGATTTTCGGCGGCGTTGGCGAAGAGCGCATTCAGATCAACGAAGATTCCATCTGGGCAGGTAAAAAGATGGATCGCATCAACCCCGAAGCCGCGCGCGCAATTCCCGAAGTCCGCCGTTTGCTGATGGCTGGCAAAATCCGCGAAGCCGAAATCTTGGCTGACAAAGCGATCATCGCCACTCCGCGACGAATGCCGCCTTATCAACCGCTCGGCGATTTGTGGCTGCGGTTTTCGGGGATTGAAGCCGAAAGCGATTATCGCCGCGAACTCGATCTGGATTCGGGCGTTGCCAGCGTCAGCTTCACCGCTGGCGGAGCGAAATTCACGCGCGACGTTTTATCTTCGGCAGTGGATCAGTTGATCGTCGTTCGGCTGACTTGCGACAAGCCGGGCAAGCTTTCTTTTGCCGCAACTTTGACGCGCGAAGCCGACAGTCAAACTAGAACTGGAAGCAAAGATCGGGTCATCATTGAAGGTGAAGCCATAGTGCGAGACGAACGCCACCCAGGCGAACCGAAAGTCGGAACGAAGTTCACTGGCTTGCTGCAGGTTTCAACCGAAGGCGGGCGAGTTCGCTCCGAAGGCAATCAAGTTATTGTCGAATCAGCCAACGCCGCGACACTTTTTCTGGCTGCGGCCACAAACTTCCACCACAAAGACCCGCTGGCGAAATGCGAAGCCGATCTGGCCGCGGCCAAAAAAACTTACGCGCAATTGCTGGCTGCTCACAAAGCCGATCATAGGCGATTGTTTCGCCGTTGCAGTTTTAAACTTGCCGCGACTGTTCCTGATTTGCCGACCGACGAACGATTGAAACGGGTTCAAGCAGGCGAAACCGACCTGGCGCTTGAAACGCTTTATTTCCAGTTTGGCCGTTACCTGTTGATGGCCAGCAGTCGTCCGGGAACGATGGCCGCCAATCTGCAAGGCATCTGGAACGACAAGCTTGCGCCTTCGTGGGACAGCAAATTTACGATCAACATCAACACCGAAATGAATTACTGGCCAGCCGAAGTCGCCAACCTTTCGGAGTTGCACGAACCTTTGTTCGACCTGATTGACAACGCGCGCGAAGACGGACGCCGCGTAGCCAAACAGCTTTACGGCGCACGTGGTTTCGTTCTGCATCACAACACTGACGGCTGGGGGCACGCCGTGCCGATTGACGGAGTCGGTTCAGGCATCTGGCCAATGGGCGCTGCCTGGTTGAGTTTGCATTTGTGGGAGCATTACGACTTCACTCGCAACCGCCAGTTTCTAAGCCAGCGCGCTTACCCTGTGATGAAAGAGGCGGCGGAGTTTTTGCTGGATTATCTGATGCCAGAAGACAAAGACGAGAAAGGACGTTTGCTGAGCGGCCCTT
>JAGNMH010000140.1 GCA_017991275.1 Acidobacteriota bacterium | reverse complement strand
TTGCCAAAGAAAAACGCGGCAGCGTGTTCAGCAATCAACCAGTTTTCGCGGAAACGAATCGGACAAGTGATTGTCACGTTGTCTCCGTCATAAACGCTGCACACGCCGAGCGGGTCGTTCGCTTTGTCCTTCGTGCAATTTGGGACTCTGTTATTGAACGGGCAGAGCCTGTGTTCACGATAACGCCGCGCAGTGTCGCTTTGGTTCGCTGCCGGAAATCCGAAGACTTCGGCGAGAGGGTGATTCGACAAAATTGTTCTCCTGATTACTTCGTTCCGCCTGATGCGCTGTAGCTGCCAGCCAGTTCTTTGGCGCGTTTCATTTCCGGCAAGTCGGTGTCGGCTTTCGCCCAGGCTTTGACGAATTTGGCGTAGCTGTCGCGCGCTTCGGCGTCTTTGCCCAGAGCCTGTTGAGCTTGCATCAAACCGAAATAAGCGCGTCCGCTGCCGGGATCGCGTTCCAGCGCGGCTCGGAAAAATTCTTCAGCTTCTTTCCAGCGTTTCAGTTCAACGCATACTTTCCCGGCGACTTCTTCCATTGGCACGGGGTAAAGCGGCGGTTCGGAATAACCGAGCTTGATCTCTTCTTCGATTGCTTCTTTCAGTTTGGCGATTGCGTCGTCGGCTTTGCCTTCACGGGCCAGCAGGCGTGCCTGAATTTCCAGCGGAGCCACGCCAAGCGCGCGAAGTTGTTGGCGTTGGCGACCGGCTTGCGGCAGGTCTTTGGCTTTGCCGAATTTTTCTTTCAACCAGGCGATTTCGCGTTCCAGCGTGTCCAGCTTTGCTTTCGTAGCGGCGGTGTCGCCTTTGCCCAGCGTGGCCAGAGTTTGGGCGTAATACCTCCAGGCTTTGACGACTTCAAAAACGCTTTCGTCTGGCAGCTTGTCGCTCAGAATTTCGTCGAACTTTTCAAAGCGAACCAGCGCGCGCAGCATTGCGATGCGGCCTTCCAGAGCGGTTCGGGATTTCGTTTCGCCCGGAGCTTTGGTTGCGTCCAGCAGTTCCTGACTGACGCGAACGGCGTCGCGGTAACGGCCTTGATAGCCGTAAACCAGCGACAGGAAATGGACGTTGTGGCCGTAAGGGCCAGCGGCGTGATCGGTCTCTTCCTTGTTGTCGTGGATGTAAGCGCGGTCAACTTCGGCTGAATCTTCAAAAGCCTTTGCCGCGCTGTCCCAGCGGTCAACGTGAACGTAAGTGTGGCCGGGCATGTGAACTGCGTGGCCGACTTTCGGAGCCAGCGTGCCGTAAATGTCTGCCGCCGGAACTCCGTCCTGCGGGCGTTTGCCGGATTCGGTGGCGTGGATCATGTAATGGTGAGCCGCCAGATGATTCGGCGATTTCGCCAGTACCAATTGCAGCATGGAGATGGCTTCGACCGTGCCGGGACGCGGAGAGCCATCGCGTTCAAAGCCGGACATCAGCGCCAGCGCGAGAAACAGTTTGGCTTCCAGATCGTCAGGGTAAAACGCTACGACCTTTCGCATGGCGTTTTGGTAATCGGAGCTTGCGCCCAGAAAGCCGTTGTTCTGAATCGTAGTTCGTTCGCCTTTGTAACGAGCTTCGACAGCGGCAATGTAAAACCGCTCGCGTTCACTCACTTTTGGCGCAAGTTCTTTGGCGCGTTTGATGGCGGCGTCTCGGCGAGTTTCGTTGACCGCAGCCATGGCGATTCCCCACTGAGCCATGGCGCAATCAGGATCAAGTTGCGCGGCGCGCTCAAACGAGCGGTCGGATTCGTAAAACCAAAACGAATGCAGCAGTGCCAAGCCTTGATTGAAAAACTGCTGGGCTTCCGGCGATTTGGTCGTTACGGTCATCTGCACATTGCCGTAACCGTCTTTCAGCGTAGCCGGTTTGCCAGAAGCTTTAGTTGTCGTTGGCACGTGGCAAACTACGGTGTTGTCTTTTGATGGTGATGACGTTTGGGCTTGGGTGATTGTCGAAGCGAGAATGGAACAGAAGACAACAATAAGCGAGCGAGTTTTCATGGTGGCTTCCTCCGATGTTAATTGTTAGATGTGAGGCGGAAGTATCGCCTCACAACAGGCAACAGACAACAGACAACAGGTATTTGTTCATGCCATTCAGATCTTTCAGGTTTTCCCCAATTCTTGGGCAAATTACTTTTGGTTTGTGGCAAGAGTACAAACGTCGGTACGATAGTTCCGGCCGTGTAAACCCCCAAAACATGCCCCCAGAGAAACCACTTCGACAATCGTTTGTCACGATATGCAGAGCACTTCGCCGGTGTTGGCATACCGCAAATGCGAAATAGCCTCAACGCTGCCCGCCCTGAGGTGTCTCAAAACCTGGCTGTCAACCCGACACGAACAGTAACGGGAAAGCCAGGAGAGATATTCGTGTTACTGTCCGCGTTGGTGTAATACTTCTTGTCCAACAAGTTTTCCACGTTCGCCTGAAAACGTATCTTCTCCGTGATGGAGAAAAACACGGCCGCGTCCGCACGCATATAACCTGGCACAATCACGGTGTTATCAACCGCAGCGAACATATCTGACCGATTAATAATCCCCAGGCCAGCACCCAGCTTTGACGTGATCTGATAGTTGTTCCAGATAGAGAAATTGTGATGCGGCACCTGGCCGACCTGGGCATCCAGGCGTGCGGCAGTGGTGGCACTGGTGATGAAAGCATCCTGATAGGCATACCCTCCGGCAAGCTTCCAGGCGCGCGTAATGTTTCCGTTTATCCCGATCTCAAAACCATTCGTGCGCTGGCTGCCGGTTTGAATGATTCTGGTGGGATCATTCGGATCGGTGGCTCTCGTGTTTGTGCGATCCAAACGAAAGATCGCCGTGTTGAAAGAGAAGGAATGACTGATGTCCCACTTCACGCCTACTTCGTAATTGCCGAACTTTTCCGGTTTGACCTGCTGCGTAATAGTTGTTAGCGAAGAGAATTGGTCACCGGAACTGGGTAGATAGGAGACACTGTAATTGGCATACAGCGAAACTTCAGCAACTGGTTTGAATAATATCCCCAGGCGTGGCGAGGTCAGATTGTCCGTACGACGCAAGTTATCTCCATTCCGATTGTTGTAGTATTTCAGATCGAATCGGTCGAACCGCACACCGGCGATGACCTGAACAAAGCGCGAAAGCTCTATTTGATCCTGAACATAGGCTGCTACGACCGTGGCCTTAAGATGATTATTGGCATCGGTTGCGCTCTGGCGGAAGGTTACCGGCGTATTGATGGTCGGGTTGTCATATGACGCTAGAAAGGTTGTGGCAGTGTTGTTGAAATAACCCGTGTTTCGGAAATTATCCGTCAACTGGAGGCCGAACTCGGCACCGCCCAATAACGTGTGACGAGTTTTACCCGTTGTCACCGCATAGGTTACGTCGGTCTGGTTGAAGACATTCTGGCGGTGCGTGGAATTGTTGTAGGCAGTAAGAGTGACTTGCGTCTTCGCTGCGTTTACATCGCGCGGCACGTAGTTCTGGTAAAATCGATTATAGTCGCCGAACTGTGTGCGGTTGCGAATCGTCAATTTACCGGCGAGATGCTCAATGCTCGCCGTCCCTAGATTCACATCTGCCCGCACGTGACTATCATCCGGATTGCCATAGAAGGTGGCAATGTCAATGTCTGCCGGCCTTCCCATAAACGATGTGATTCCCCGATCCGCCACACGCCTGTCGTTTAAGTATTCATAGCTCAGCGTAATCTTCGTCTGCTTGCTTGGCGCGATAGTCAGAGTCGGGGCAAAGGCATAACGCTCCAGAACGACGTGCTTCCGGAAGCTGTCGGAATTCTCGTAGGCTCCATTCAGGCGGAAGGCCAGCTTATCTTTGATGGGTTGACCAAAATCCGCTGAGAACCGTTTGTTGCCGAAAGAGCCACTTTGCAGCGAGATTTCGCGTAACGATGTGAGGCCAGCCTCCTTGGTCACTCGGTTGATCACGCCACCTCCGCCGCCACGTCCAAAGATCATGGCATTGGGGCCTTTGAGAACCTCGATCCGTTCCACGTTATAAAGGTCACGGTAATACTGAACATCATCGCGCACGCCGTTGAGGAAAAAGTCCGCGCTGGTGCTGTTGCCCCGGAAAATGAGTTGGTCGCGGTTATTTTCGCCCTGATGAACACTGACGCCTGGCACATAACGTATCACGTCACCAATGCTCGTCATCTGTTGATCTTTAATCTGTTCCTGTGTCACGACGGTGATGGATTGCGGCACATCACGCAACAGCGCAGCAGTTTTCGTCGCAGTGGTGATCGCTGTCACCCGGTAATCTAACACATCGGTCACTGTCACGGTGTCGTGCTGTGTAGCGACAGGCAAGACTATTTCTAAAGCTTCAGAACCTATATTTTTGATACTCACCGTCCGCGAAGCATCTTGAAAACCATTCGCGGTAATTTTGAGCGTGTAGCTGCCAATTTCGAGCGCCAGAGTGAACTCGCCTGACTGATTTGAAACGGTTGAAGAACTGGAAGTTTGGCCATTAGGAACTGCTGTAATTCGCGCGCCAGCAATTGGTGCATCGGCTGGATCAAGAACTTTTCCTCGAATCTCGGCTTTTGAGGATTGTGACTGGGCTTGGCAGATAAACGCGCTGACGACTAAGAACGGGCAAAATAGTCGAAAAATGCGACTAGACAATAATACAAATGACATTTAAGCCTCCTTCTAAATATCGGCAATAAAATGAGTTAATAGATTTAGGACTCTAAGTCGTGCCTGGATTCCAGCTAAAATGCGATGAGCAGGCCTATAAATGCCATCAGCCAACAAGCTGTGAGCAGTAATAAGATTTGGCCTTTCATTATTTTTCGCCTTTTTATGTTCACAGGCCAAGGCAACATGCCCGTACAGACTTATTGAGGCACATCGCCAGAAGTTGCTCTGAGATGACACTAACAGCGTTGTTTAATTGAGCTATACCGCGAACGGGCATAGATTGAGCTTTTTGATTCTGTAGTTGCAAAACTCAAAGCATTGTCGGAACTAGGTTTATGGTTTTTTTGAAAAAGCTCAGATTGTGACCGTGTGCGGTATAGCAATGAAGAAGTTAAAGAATGCAAAGGCGGGGAAGGCGAAAGAAAACTTATTAGCTTCATAAAAGTCCTCCTTAACACGCGCCAAAGGCTGCGCTGATATGTACAGAGCGATGTGTTAGGATGACATGAGCGCATCGCCTGTGAAGTTGCCAGAACTGATCGGGTCCGTTGTTGCTTAAAGCCTTCGGTGTTATCGCACCGGAGGCTTGTTTTATTGTAAATCTGGAGTTTTATGTGCAAGCCACTATAGATCGCTCCAATGTTGAACTTGCTAAAGCAAGTCCGTCGTGGGGAGATGTCCCCGACATAAAATTCAGCTTCTTGCCGTTAATAATGGCGACTTTTAAGTAAATCTGAAAATCGTTTTCAATAAAAGAAAAAGATAACTTGGCTTCAAGCATGAGTCAAGAGGATTTTTATTAGTGCCCAATTGCGGACTGTTTAAGATTAAGAGTGATTTTTCTCACTCGCTCGAACAAAGAATCAATCACTTACAGGCGAAAAATTAGTGTCAAAACCCGTAAATCTAAGCTTTCTACAGAGCAGTTATTGGCAAAGTCAGCTTCAGATTGTGCCGATCATCGGCACAATCTGAAGCTGACCGCCAAAAGGCCAAAAGTTAATTATGGGGTAAGGGTAGCCTGAATCTCAGAAGCTGTTTGCCCCAGTTTTTCGGCTAAAAATAGTGCAATAGGTTTATCAGTTTGCAATTCCATTTTATGGCCATTGGCTTGTTGCTCGTCAGCCATTGTGCGGCGAAGCAGTTCCGGCAGGTAGCGAAGCAGGAGCATGTACCCCAGTTCGCCATCACCCATTTCAGAAATGATGTCCAAAAACTCCCTGACCAAGTGGCTTTGCTCGTGCCTGCCCAATTGCTCCCACCAACATTCGTAATCGCGTCCGGCTTGAATGTCTGCGATAGCGCGAACCAATCGGCGAAATGACGCAGGCAAAGAATCCCAAATGGCGTTACGCGCTCCGGCAGGGGCGTCATCGGCTCCGGGAAGGAGGTCTTCGATTGTAAAGGCGCGTTCGGAAACCATATGACTGTCGCGCAAAACCTCCAGGAATTCATCAGTTGCGATGTGGTAATTCTCTTCGGGCGCAGCTTGATCCGAGGGGCCACCGCGCGGGGTGTGGGTTGTTTGAGAGCTGAGGAGTTTTATGTAACCGTATCGAGGTGAGCGCACTCCAAGTTCTACCCTATAGCTGCGATCCGGAAAAACGCTGAACCAGTATTCGTTGGCGAAGGCCGCGCTGAAGAAGACTGAAATGTTTGTTGTTTCATCAGTAAGTTTCAGTACCGAATGAAAGTTACTTACTTCGGTTGCTGAAAAAATCTTTCTTAATCGGTCAAACGGGTTTTCCTTCAAATGCCAGTAAACAAACAGTCGAAATGGGTCTTGCCACATTGCGTGCATCATATCGAAGTCGTAGTGCGATGGAATCGGTAAACCGAAATCCGGTCCAGGATCGCTTACGACCCCTGCGCCGGCAGCTTTCCCTTCAGCGATTTCTGCTACCAATAATTCTTTAGTAGTCTCAGATTCAATTAGGGACGCGGTCAAGGATTCATCTGGCAATGGTTCGCCGATTTCGGCGATAGGTTTGGCGACTTCAACATCAGGGACAGGCACCGGTTCAAACGGGTTGCGTTCGACAGTCGGAACCAACGATGACAGATCAAAAAAGAAAGGCACTTGTGGCTTCTCCCAGCAAATTACGAGTTGTGTTATTGAACTTGGAACTTTCTCAAACGCTTTTGCTTCTGGTGATGGACTTCGTCGCAAAGCGTAGGTATGGGTCAGCGCCTTGTCAAGCAACCTGGAATAATAGTGGATGGGTTTGGTTGACGGTTGTGTAAGCACTGGTTACAGTGCCGACTGAACGGTTAACTCCGGTCATCTAATGACGGTCAACAAGTAGTCTCACAATTTCTACTCAACCCGTTGATCGAAGAATCTGTAAAAATAATGGAATCACTTTCAATGAGCAATATAAATGATCTTGCCCTGCCTGCTCGCATCGTGCGTTTGAGCGAGTTGGCCAATAATCTCTGGTGGAGTTGGCAATTGAATGCCGACTGGCTGTTCCGGCATCTGGACAAAACCTTGTGGGGGATGACTCACCACAATCCCGTCAAATTTTTGCAGCAGATTTCGCCGTTGAAGTTGGAAGCAGCAGCTTCCGATCCGACGTTTTTGCGTCATTACGATGGGATAATGCTGGCTTTCGACAAATGCCTGTCGGCTAAAGGAACTTGGTTTACTGAAAAGTACCCACAACTGGCCGATCATACGATTGCCTACTTTTCGGCGGAGTTCGGGTTGCATGTTTCACTACCGATTTATTCCGGTGGTCTGGGTATCCTGGCTGGCGATCATTGCAAAGAAGCCAGTGATATTGGCTTGCCGCTGGTTGGCGTGGGTTTCGTTTATCAGCAAGGTTATTTCATCCAGCGCATCACAGGCGAAGGCCGCCAAGACCCTCTTTACGAGCCGTTGGATTATTCGACGACTCCGCTGGAACCAGTGATTTCACGCGACAGCGAAGGCGGTTTGCTGAAAGTCGAAGTTGGCGGGAGAGTTGTTTATGCAGCCGTTTGGCGAGTCCGGCTTGGATCGGTGACGGTCTATTTGATGGACACCAACGTCGAAGAAAATCATGCATGGGATCGTGAGCTAACTTCGCGACTTTACGGTGGCGACCAGGAAATGCGAATTCGTCAGGAAATCGTGCTTGGAATCGGTGGCGTTCGCATGCTGGAACGACTCGGCATTCGCCCCTCGGTTTGTCACGCCAATGAAGGGCACGCGGCTTTTATGATGCTCGAACGAATTCGAATCCAGGTGCAAAGCGGGAAAAGTTTCAAAGAAGCAGCAGATGCGGTACGCGAAACGACGGTTTTCACTACTCACACACCTGTTCCGGCTGGACATGATGCTTTCCCGTTTCAAATGGTCGAAACTCATTTCGCTGGTTACTGGGAATCGCTTGGGTTGGATCGTGAGCAATTCTTCGCACTTGGCGAACACCCCGAAGGAGGTGCGCCGAATTTCAACATGACCGCGCTGGCTTTGCGCCTTTCAAACCGATGCAACGGCGTCAGTCAATTGCACGGACAAGTTTCGCGCCAGATGTGGCATTCGATGTGGCCTGATAGAACCGAAGACGAAGTGCCGATTACTCACATTACCAATGGAGTTCACACGCCGACCTGGGTTGCGCCGGATCTGAATCGGTTGTTTGCCAAGTATCTCGGCCACGATTGGCTGGCCAAACATGACGATCCAACTCTGTGGGAGCGGATTCACGACATTCCGGACGCCGAATTCTGGCAGGCTCACCAGCAATTGAAACACAAATTATTTAACTTCATGCGCGAGCGTGTGCGACAACGGTGGATCACCGAAACCGCAGGCCCTGTTCGTGTGTTGACTGGCGGAACCTTGCTTAACCCGGATGCTCTGACCATTGGTTTTGCTCGCCGTTTTGCGACTTACAAACGCGCATTGCTGCTTTTCAGAAGTCTGGATCGTCTCAAGAAAATCTTTCATGACGATTGGCAGCCCGTGCAGATCATTTTCGCAGGGAAGGCTCATCCGGCTGACGCCCCAGGACGCAGCCTGATTCACGATATTTATGAACTTGCGCGAGATCACAACATGGGCGGACGCATTGCCTTCGTTGAAAATTATGACATTCACGTGGCCAAGTACCTGGTTCGCGGAGTAGATGTCTGGTTGAATAACCCTCGCGTTCCGCTGGAAGCCAGTGGAACCAGCGGCCAGAAAGCCGCGCTGAACGGCGTGCCTCACCTGAGCGTGCTGGACGGTTGGTGGTACGAAGGTTACAAGGGAACAAACGGCTGGGCGATTGAACCCGGTGTGCCGGAAGGCGTGAGCGAAGATTATCGCGACGAAGCCGACGCTGAAGCTCTTTACCAAGTGCTGGAAACCGAAGTTGTGCCGCTGTATTTCGACCGAGATAGCGATGGTATTCCGCGCCGTTGGATTCATTTGCTGAAAGAAGCCATCCGCACAGCCGCACCAGTTTTTAGTGCGCGACGAATGGTCAAAGATTACGCCGAACGCATGTACGTCCCGGCGATGAATGCTTCCGAGCAAAAATAATCCAGCGACAAAAGAGTTCTGCCGGAAGCGTTTGGCTGGTTCTAAAGATCGGACGGCATAACCGTTTGAGCAAGCCGCGATAAACGCTTCCGGCTTTGCCGCGCACAATGGAAATGATGATGCAAAGAGTTTTGACCTCAGCTAGAAAATTTACTGACAGGCTGTTTCGTCGGCCTGTGCCGGAATATTTTCAACGGGGTTGGGACATGGCTTTGTAAATTTATTTGTGCGTCCTTTGGGCAGGCTTCACAGCTTCACTCTCATCGTTATTCATTCTTCCCTGGCGATTGCCCAGCCGGTTCGCCTGCCGGACGCCACTTCACAGCTTCACTCTAATCGTCCTTCATTCTTCCCTGGCCACGGTTTTTTTCTGCTCGCGGGTAGTTATTTGAAGGCTGTGCAAATTGAAATCTCACGCAAAGCCGCGAAGGCGCAAAGAAACCAAGGAGAGAAAGATGGCTTGTTTTCTTTTCCTTCTTGGCGACTTTGCGACTTGGCGTGAACTGATTGA
>JAGNMH010000830.1 GCA_017991275.1 Acidobacteriota bacterium | reverse complement strand
ACCGTAGCCTCAGCGACAGGTTCAGGCGCGGCAACAGGTTCTGGAGCCTTTTCCGGCTCTTTTTCCTCGGCTGTTTCAATGGCCGGCGCTGTTGCTTCAGGTGACGACGATGCAGTGGGAGTCAGTTGGGCTGGCGGGCCACTGGGGCGCACTGGCTCAACGCCGCGTCGCGAAGGAAGTAGCTCAATGCCCATGCTGGAAACGCGCATCAAGGTTTCTAATGCGGAACCGGCAATAGCAGTTTCTGATTGAGTGCCAGAATCGGCATAAAGCACAGCGGCTGCTTTGCCACGTACCACCAACGGAATTGCAACGGCAGTTTCAGGAGCAGGCGAACCGTACAATCCCAGCACGGCTGAATTGTCTCCTGGCGAAGACGAGCGCGCCGTTGCCACGTTGAAAGTCGTCAGAGCTTCGCGCAGCAAAGTCTGGTTTTGTGTAGAAACCGAAAGTAGGCGCACAGTTTCGTCGTTCAAGCCGTTGTCGAAACCGATGGCTTTCCAACCGACAGCTTCGTTTCCTTTAACAACGAAGAAGACTATTCGCGGAGCAAATTGAGCTGCGTTGCGAACCAGCGTGGCCAGCGTATCGGATTGAGTGCGCTGAGAGTCGATTTCTTCGATTGCGGATTTAAGCTGCTCGAAGTTTGATGATTGCGATGCCGCCGATTGAGCTGAAGAAAGCGCCAGCGTCAATGCTTTGCGGCTGGCTTCCAACTGATCACGTAAATCTTCGATCTGGCCTTCAGACTGACGGTGAGCTATCGCCGACGCTTCTGTACAGGCCAGCTCAAGTCGTTTTTGAATAGCCTCTTCGTTGGCTTGCGCGGCAGTGGATTCCCATTCAGCGCGAGCATCGGCCAGTCGGGTTTCAAATTCCTGCTCGGTTTTTGATGTGTGATCACTGAACCACTCTCTGACGTAATCCAGCAGTCCGGCAGATTCCGATTCTGTGGCGACGGGCTGTGACTGTTCTATCAGCTTGGAACTGATTTCGCTGATGGTTGATTGCAGACGTTCGATTTCAGATTTAAGCGAGCCGATGCGCTGATTGACGAATTCGTTTGCGCGAGCTTGAAGCTGTGCTTCCCATCCTGATGCATCTTGTTTATTCAATGGAGTGTTCTTCTCTTCGGACACTGTGCTACCTCCGCCAAACAACGGGCAATGTTCCGGTTACAGCAGATGCTGCGTGAATTTTTAGGTGATGAATTTTCAGCCTTGGGGAAGCTGACGATTCCATTTGAGTCGCTTTGCATAATTTGCCCAAGACCTTGAGGCGAGCGCATATCATTAGATTTCAATAGCTACCTGTATTTATTTCAACGATGGGGCAATGATCTTTTCGCGCGGCTTGGTACAACATGCTTACAAAGGCGGGCTAATTATCTTTTCTCATCTAAGCCTTGTCAATTTATCATTTCTGGATTCTTGCATTTGCGGGCAAAACTGATGGAATTGCTTCAACGGTTGAAAGTCGTCGGACGTTGACCTGGCGTGTTCAGGAGAGCGGACAGCCCTAGTTTTGCCAAACTTGGATAGTTTGACTAAAATCCCCACGTCGTTGTCACTCGGCAGCGATACCGCACTCCGGCAATCAATCGCATTCGCAATCACCAATTTGTGAAAGTTACTGGAAAGAAATCCGAAGCATCGCTTCAGTTTTTGTCCGCACCTGGCAAAAGGGAGACTTATGAAAAATCAAGACCTGGTTTCGCGCAGAACTATTATCAAAGGCGCGGCTGTCACTGCCGCCGCCTCAACATTCACCATCGTCAAAGCAGAATCCGTCCGCGGCACTTCGGCCAATTCAATGGTCGAAATCGGCTGGGTCGGCAACGGCGGTCAGGGCACACGCGACGCTCAACTGCTGGAACAAACCAAAGAAGCCAAGATCGTAGCCGTCGGCGATTATTTCAAAACTCAAGCCGACAAAGCCGCAGGAAAATTCAGTGTGGATGCCAAACGCGTTCATGTTGGCATTGATGCTTACAAAGAAGTCATCGGCTCCAAATGTGACGCTGTGTTGCTGACCACGCCTCCGGGATTCCGCCCTGAACATTTCAAAGCCGCCGTCGCCGCCAAAAAACACGTTTACGCCGAAAAGCCGCTGGCTGTTGACGTTCCCGGTTGTCACACAGTTTTGGAAGCTGGCGACAAAGCTAAAATGCAAAACCTGACTGTCGTCGTAGGTTTGCAACGCCATTATTCCAAAGCTTATCGCGCCGCCAAAAAATTGTTTGACGAAGGCGCAATGGGCAAGGCTGTCATGGCTCATTCGGCCTGGGATCAAGCCAAAATCTGGGGCGAACGTCGCGGCAAACGTGCCGACTGGAAATCTCAGTTGGATTTCGAGATTCAGCATTGGTACTTCTTCAAATGGTTGTGCGGCGATCACATTGTCGAACAGAACATCCACAACATTGATGTCATCAACTGGTTTATGGGCGACCACCCGGTGCGCGCCGCAGGCATCAGCGCAGTGTTCGACAAACGCGACGGGCTTGGCGACATTCACGACCATTTCGCCATCAACTACGAATACGCCAACGGAGTTCTTTCATCGAACACCTGCGTCCAGGTTGACGGAGTCGCCGGTGACGTGTCTGAAACCATTCGCGGCACGAAAGGCACGTTCACGACCAC
>JAGNMH010000829.1 GCA_017991275.1 Acidobacteriota bacterium | reverse complement strand
TTGCATCACCGAAGGAATGTGAGCGTTATCGGTGAGGGAAAAAATGACTGGAATGAACTTGGCGGTTTCGGTCTGGCGGTTGTACAACTCTGCGGAAATGACTCCGCCTTCGTGGCGCACGCCCAAGCCTTTGCCGGGTTCTTCTTCGCCATCGAAGCGGCGGCGGTAAGTGGCTGTGCAAACGATCAAGACAAAGTCGGCTTTGCGGATGCGGCGCTCCATCCATCGCACCCAATCCGCCGGAGCCAGTTCGTACTGGTCAATGTGGCAATCAATCCCCCACTCGCGCAACGTGTCCGACAGCAGCAAGATGCGGTCGAAATGCTCTTGCGAATCGTGGCTGTAGCTGATGAAAACTTTGGGCGGATTCTGTTCAGATGGCATAAGCTTATTTTCAAGTGGCTTCAAACCAGGGTGACATCAGCTAGCATTTTGATCTGCGACAGACTGATTGATCTGAACCCGTCGTCGTTGGTCAAGAACGAATCACATTGTTCACGAAGGGCGGTTGCCAGTTGAATGGCGTCAGGCAGTTTCAGTTTCGTCGTCGCTCTTAACCGTGCAGCGTCTTCCAGAATGTCGCCGCTGATCGGAATAATTTCCATCGCTGCCGTTGGAGTGAGGAACGTGCGATAGGCCTGCTGGATGGCAAGGTTTTGATCCTTCATCGGTTTGACCAGCGTTTCGGCCACAGTCAGTTCGCTGGTGACGGCGACAATTTCGCCGGTGTCCATCGCTTCCAGCAGCGCCTGAATCTGATCGGAGTAATCGGCAAAGCCTTCAACAGCGTAGATGACGATGTTGGTATCAAGGTACACGCGCCGCCCAAGCTCCGAGCTTACTCTTCCCATTGGTCACGCTCCGCACGCAAAAAATTGTCAGCTTCTGCCGGAGTCGCAAAAGCTCCTTTGCCGGAACCGAAGAGCGCGGCGTAATTGGTCGTTGGCCTGGTAATTGTGGTCGTTTCTGGCTGTGCAGGGGCAGCTTGTCTTTGCGCCAACAATTCCACGGCTTGCTTGATGAGCGTTACCAGATCGTTGGGCGGCAGGAATTTGACTTGATCAGAAATTAGGTCCAGTTGACTGGTCGGCATATCTTCACCTCTTTGAATTTGCGGAAAACAAACACTTTCAGATTCAAGCCGATTCTACAGCCAAGCAGCCGTTTGCCTCAATGAATTAGCCGCGTTGTTACAGCCGATAGCGTTGCTTTTGCTTCGGCTTCGCCTCTTCAACATCAATGTTTGGCAAACGCAGACTGACATCGGCGCTGGCGTCCCAGCTCAGATGCTCTCCGCGAAGCAGCTTTGGGTAACCGGCAGCGGCGATCATCGCGGCGTTGTCGGTGGTGTAAATCGGCGAAGGGATGTAGGCGGGAATCTTCAATTCATCCGCCAGCTTTTGGACTGCCGCGCGGAGTTCGCTGTTGCAGGCTACGCCACCGGCCAGCAGGATCGTGCGCGGCTGGTAACGGACGGCGGCTTTGCGAAGGCTGCGAATAAGCGCGCGGACGACGGCGTTTTGAAAGCTGGCGCAAAGGTCCAGGATTTGTTCGCCGGGATTTTCAGGATTGGTGACCGGCTCAATCTGGTGTTCTCGGACGTAACGCAAAACGGCGGTTTTCAATCCGCTGAAGGAAAAATCCAGGCTCAACCCGCTGCCGTCTTTTTCTTTGATTTCAGCCAGCGGAAAGATAATCGCTCGTTTGTTGCCTAGCTTGGCCAGACGGTCAATCACAGGGCCGCCGGGATAACCAAGTCCGATCAGCTTTGAGACTTTGTCAAAGGCTTCACCGGCGGCGTCATCGCGCGTGCGGGCGACGAGCTTGTACTTTTCCGGTTCGGGAATCAGGAACAGATTGGTGTGGCCTCCGCTGACGACCAAAGCCAGCGCGGGGTATTCGGGCGGAGGAAATTCAAAAGCGGTTGAATAAACGTGGCCTTCGATGTGGTTGACGCCAACGATGGGAAGGCCAGTGGCAAAGGCTACGCCCTTGGCAAAGTTGATTCCGACCAGCAGAGAACCGACCAGCCCAGGGCCTTGAGTGACGGCGATGCCGCCAAGTTCGGAGTAAGTCACTCCGGCGGTTTTCAAAGCTTCGTCAACGACGCCTTCGATCTTTTCCAGATGTTCGCGCGAAGCCAGTTCGGGGACTACGCCGCCGTATTTTTTGTGAGTGGCAATCTGCGAATAGATGACGTTGGACAGGATTCGCGTGCCGTCAGCAATCACTGAGGCAGCGGTTTCGTCACAGGAGCTTTCGATTCCTAGAACTAACATAAGTCAAAAGGCAAAAGGCAAAAGGCAAAAATCAAAAGTGGGCGCAGCATGGTTGGCTTTTGAAATTTGCCTTTTGACTTTTGATTTCTAGCTGCTTGTTGGTTGGCGGCGAACGACGACAACTGTCGCGTCGTCTTTGATTTGTTCGTAGCCGGGTTGGCCGCAATCGAAGACTCTGTGGCAAAGCGTGGTGACTTCGCCTCCGCTGAAACGTTCGGCCATGGCTTCGATTTCGACGATGCCTTTTTCGCGGTCGTCGGTCAGTTTGGCAAAGGCTCCGTCGGTGTATATCAGCAGTAAATCGCGGGTGGGGAAGGGCACGACGGATTCGACGAATTTCGCTTCGGAGTTTTCGCCGACGGCTCCGCAGGTGACAGGCAATTG
>JAGNMH010000139.1 GCA_017991275.1 Acidobacteriota bacterium | reverse complement strand
GTGTTCGTTCCGCCCAGCATTGGCGGCAAGCTTTCTCCACGAAGAATTCCGGCCATCGTCCCAGCCAGTTTTTTGCCGTCAACGGTGCGCGCTCCGGCAATGAGTTTGCCGGTCGTTGGGTCAATGATGTCGCCGACTGCGTTGACGGCAACGATTGCTCCGACTGTTAAACCCGAAAGTTTTATCGAAGCCGTGCCGATGCCGCCTTTCATCGCTCGTTTGCCGCCGAACATTTTTCCAACCGTTGCTCCCGCTCCAGCGCCAACATTACCTTCGGCAGGCGCGTTGGCCGAAGCAGCTTTGCAAGCTTTGTAACCGGCTTCGGCGTCGGGGCGGATTTTGGCATCGCCGACTCCAAGGTCGAACAAGATGGCGGCGGGAACAATAGGCACTTTCGCTACGCCAACGTCGTAACCGATGCCGCGCTCTTCCAGGTAACGAACTACGCCAGTTGCAGTATCCAAACCGAAGGCACTGCCCCCGCTAAGCACAATGGCGTGAACTTGCTGCACCAGATTTTTCGGGTCGAGCAAATCAGTTTCGCGCGTGCCAGGCGCTGCGCCTCGAACATCAACGCCGCCGGTTGCGCCTTCTTCGCATAGAATCACCGTGCAACCAGTCGGTCTCCGCTTGTCTGTGAAATGGCCAACTTTGATTCCGGCAACATCAGTGATCGAACCTTTAGGGTTTTGTTGAATCGAGTTTGTCATTGCGGATACTCCTTTATCGGCAAACAGCGCCATCGAAGCGGCAACGCTGCCTTGCAGAATTTCACGGCGAGTCGGTTTTGAATTTTTTGCCATTGCCCACCAAATCAAAAAGGCGGCTTCAGCTTATGCCGAACCGCCTTAATTGTTTTTTGTTGTTGACCAGCTCACGGCTGATCTTAAGTGATTGTTCAGCCTCTGCCTTCCCAACCGCTTTGCTTATAAACTCCGTCAACGATTATTACCGGAACGGTCGGGTCGTTGTCGGAGTAGGCGAACATCTCTCGGCGATAAGCTGAATTATCTTGGGCATTGCGCTCTTCAAATGCGATTCCCTGTGCATTGTGCCAGGCTTTCGCCTTCGCGCAATACGGGCAACCGGGTTTGGTGTAAATGACGACGTTGCTCATAAGCTGTTACCTCTTTTGCGCTTATCGGTTTTCAATAGGAACGTATTTCAAATCCATCCCGCCAAGATATTCCGAACGCGGACGGATCAACTTATTGTTGCTGAGTTGTTCCAGCACATGAGCAGTCCACCCACTGATGCGGCTGACAGCAAAGATCGGCGTATAAAGATCAACCGGAATGCCAAGCATGTAGTAGGTCGAAGCTGAATAGAAATCGACGTTGGCGCGAATCTTTTTGCCTTTGCGATCCATTTCGGCGACGACTATATCTTCAATGTGCTTGGACATATCAAACCATTTGGTGTCGCCCTGACGTTTGCCTGTGGCTTCGGACATACGACGCAAATGAGTCGCTCGCGGGTCTTCGGTTTGGTAAACAGCGTGGCCGATTCCCATGATCTTTTCGCCTTTGGCAAATTTGTCTGCAACGTACTGCTCAACTTTATCCGGCGTACCAATTTCAAGCAGCATCTTCATGACCTGTTCATTGGCTCCGCCGTGCAACGGCCCTGACAAAGCTCCAATTGCCGAAGTCGTCGCGGCATAAATGTCAGCCAGAGTTCCGGCAGTAACCCGCGCGGCAAAGGTCGAGGCATTGAATTCATGATCAGCATGTAGAATCAAGGCAATATCCAAAGCCTTGGTTTCAACGTCTGAAGGTTCCTTACCATTCAACATGTAAAGGAAATTGCCGGCGTGCGACAATTCCGGTTTCGGGTCTAGCGGTTCTTTGCCATTGCGAATGCGATCAATCGCGGCAACAACCGTGGCCACTTGAGCGGTCAAACGAATCGCCTGACGCTTGCGGGCTTCGGGCGAGTTGTTGCCCTTATCCGGATCGAAGAATGACAAAGCCGAAACAGCCGTCCGAAGTGAATCCATCGGTACGGCTGTTTTGGGGAATGATTTGATAAGCGAAATGATTTCTGTCGGAAGCGCGCGATTGGCCACGAGCTGTTTGTTCAGATCATCCAACTCAGCTTTGTTCGGCAACCGTCCGTTCCAAAGCAGAAAGACCACCTCTTCAAAGTTTGAGTTTTCGGCAAGTTGATGAATGTCGTAACCGCCGTATACCAAGATTCCTTTTTCGCCGTCAATAAAACAGATGCTGCTCGGCGCGGCGACCACGTCGCGCAATCCAGCTCCTGCTGATGGTGCTGTACTCATGTTTTTATTCCTGATTATTTAGAGTTTGTGGCTTTGTAAGCCTTCATTTTCCCAAACAATACGCCTACAACTAAGCCGCAGGTTTCGGCACAGGCGGGGGCAGGTCTTTGGCTTCGACTTGCGACTGGAAGCCACAGCGAGCGTGCGAGCCATCACAGAAAGGCTTGTTCGCGCTCTGACCGCAACGACACAAACCTATGACCGACCTTCCGCCAAGTCCGAATTGATTGCCGCTGGCGTCAAAAATCTCCACATCGCCTTCGACTCGTAACGAACCATTGTTGTTGACAGTAATTTTCGTTGCCATTGATGTCTCCCTCATAAAGAGGTTTGGAGTTTGGGCCTTAATCCGCCACTCCAGAATAACTGCAAAATAAACCTACAATCTGAAGCCTTAACTCCAGGCTCTCCAGATCAAACTACTTGCCTTTCTTTGAAGCCTTAATCGGGTTCAGATTACGCGGCGCACGTTCTTTGGCCAATTGATCGGCGTAGGCTTTGCAATCGTGGTTATCTGATTTTTCTTTGACCCATCCGTCAACATCAATCGTGTGATGTAACGAGGCAAAGATCGGAAATTTATGCTGACACTTCGTGCAAAAAATGTTGAAGCGTTTAACTGTTGCCATGATTGAATACTCCTGAATTGAAATTTGATTATTTCTTTGAACTTCAAAGCTGATTTGCTGGCAAACGCTGACATTGTGGGCATCAGGGAGCACCAAGCAAAGGTGTGAGTATACACAATGAACTGCGTTTGGCCAGTCGGCGACGAAGTTTTGAAGAACTTTGCCGCTGACCTAGCTATGTCCGCCGGGTTCTATCCATCTCTGTTCGGCATGTGAACGCAAGACTGCATCAATCACCTCCTGGCAGCGCAATCCGTCAGTAAAAGTGGCTGCATGAGCAATCTCTGTTCTGCCTTCACGCAAAGCCTGCACAGTTTCCCGTGCAAGATGATAAAACGAGCGCGCCCAAACGTTATCAGGTATAACTGATATTTCGCGCGCACGATCAGCCAGCGACATTTCTTCAAACGGATGGTTATAGCCGATAGCGCCAAGCAACACTTCTTCGCCATCCAGCACCAATGTGCCGTTGCTGCCAACGGCTGTGACCTGATTCTTTCCGCCACTGGCATACAAAGCTGACAACTGCACTACGGCGTAAGGAACGCGACCATCTTGCGAATTGAAGCGAACAAGAAACGAGCAGTAATCGTCTGTTTCGTTCTGTTTCATTTCGCCAGTCTTGGCGTCTTTGCGTTCGGGAACCATAGTAGCGACTGTACTGCACACAGATTCTATTTCACCGAACGTCCAGCGCAGGGCATCAATGACATGCGATCCAAGCGCTCCGAGCAATCCGCCCCCAGCCGATTTTTGCGACCACCAATTCCACGGACGTTGAGCCGAGTGACGAAAGCCTGAAGCAATCGTCACATTGACGTGATGCAAGTCGCCCAAAAATCCGCTATCAACCAGTTCCTTCATCCGCCGCCAGGTTGGGTTGAACCGTAATTCGTGATCTATGATCGAAAGCTGGTTTGGTTTCGACAGAGCCAAATCCGCCATCTCGCGCGCTTCAGCGGAATTCATCGCCATTGGCTTTTCGCAAATGACGTGCTTGCCGGAGTTGAGCGCAGCAATGGAAATCGGATAGTGAAGATATGGAGGAGCGGAGACAACGACCACTGAAACCTCTTCAAGCGCCAATAACTGTTCATAACTTTCGCAAGCGTGGGCAATCTTAAATTCGGAAGAAACTTTTACAGCGTTCTCGTGCTGACCACTGCACACTGCCACCAATTCTGCCCCATCGCACAATTGAAAAGCCGGAGCCTGAGCGCTTCGCGCAAAGCCGGTGCCGATCAATCCAATTCCGATCTTTTCATGCTTCATTGAAATTCTTTACCTTGAATATGTCGCTCACTTAAAGATACGCCATTTTACACATCAACCGCCGAATGCAAAATAAGCAAAGCGGTTTCAACACCCTCTTGAATTCAGTCAATGTTGGTTCATGTCGGTCTATAGACAATTGCTCTAGCGACAAAAAAGCTACGTGCTATAATCCGCCTGCGTTTCGCCAGCAGCTTATGATTCAATCTACATCAACAAACCAAAATTGCGCGCTGTAATACAGTCTACTTCTCTATACGATTTCGACAACGATGTTGAGAGAAGGAGTGAGCGGCGCACCGCTCTGACGGCTTTATGAACCGATCAAGGAGGATTATGACAAAGAAAGGTAGTTTGAAAGATGGTATGAGCGCTGGCTTGAACAAAGACGATGGCCTGTCACCAATCAGGCATTTCGCGCCGCAAAGCAGAGCGCCCAAAAGTTACTTCCTGCAGTCAGAGGATGAAGAACGCGACCCGTGGGATTACGACGATTACCGCGATGAGAGCGATTACGAATATGAAGATTATTTGAAGAGCGACTTAAACATGAAGCCAATCCCGAAATTGGCGAAGCCAAAAGCGATCAAACAGACTGTCAAAAATATGTCGAGGGGGGCTGCAAAATCAGCTAGGAAAGCCGCCAAGTCTTCAGCGAAGAAGACTGCCCCAAAAGTTCTCAAACCGGTTAAGCCGGCTAAGAAGGCTGCCAGGAAAGTAATCAAAAAGGCAGTTAATGAAGTTGCAAAATCACTCTCAAAGAAAGGAGGCCCAAAAAATATGCCAGCAAAGAAAGCCGCTCCAGCTAAAAAAGCTGCTCCGGCAAAGAAAGCCGCTCCAGCTAAAAAAGCTGCCCCGGCAAAGAAAGCCGCTCCAGCTAAAAAAGCTGCTCCGGCAAAGAAAGCCGCTCCAGCTAAAAAAGCTGCCCCGGCAAAGAAAGCCGCTCCAGCTAAAAAAGCTGCTCCGGCAAAGAAAGCCGCCAAGAAGAAGTAATTTTGGGGTTATTGGCGAGAAAGTCGTTTCGGCTTTCTCACCTTTTTCTCAAACAAAAGAGGGCGCAGTTGTCAGGTTACCCGTCAACTGTACCCTCTTTTGTTTGACCCAAAACTTTCCTTCAGCCACTCTTCCGCTGAAACAACTCAACCGCAAGCTTAATTGCGGCAATCATACTTGAATGATCCGCTTTGCCCTGACCTGCAATGTCAAAGGCGGTTCCGTGATCAACTGAAGTTCGTATAAACGGCAAACCAAGCGTAACGTTGACCGCCTCGCCAAACGAAAAACATTTCACAGGAATCAGTCCCTGATCGTGGTAACACGAAATCACCAAATCGAACTCCCCTCTTACAGCACGCAGAAAAACCGTATCACCTGAATGCGGGCCGCTGACATTTATTGCGTCCAACTCACGACAGCTTTCGATTGCCGGGATCATTTCAGAAGCTTCTTCGATGCCAAAAAGCGTGCCTTCGCCTCCATGTGGATTCAGCGCAGCCACAGCAATACGTGGGCGCTCAAAACCCAGACTCAGCAATTCTCGGTGGACCAGACGAATCAGCTTTTCCAATGCATTTTTCTTTACGTAGCTGGGAACTTCAGTCAGGGGAACATGAGTCGTCAACAAAGACACTCTTAACGCAGGCGCGAAGAATGTCATGGCAAATTCATTGGTATGCGTAAGGTTGGCCAGGAATTCGGTGTGGCCCGGATAGGGATAACCAGCAAGGTAAAGCGAAAGTTTGTTGATGGGAGCGGTCACAATGGCATCAAGCTGACCAATACCACAAAGCATAACAGCGGCTTCGATAAACTCAGCCGCCGCCTTGCCGCAATCAGCCTGTTCCTTTCCCATCTCAATTGAGCCGGGAATGTTGGCTAGGTTGTAAATCACTGGCAAATCTAAATTACTCGGCCACGATTCGCCTTCATTGATAACATCAAATCCTCGCGCCAGATTGAAGATTCGCGACCAATGCGCCAAATACTGGGCGTCTCCAATCAATACCGGAGCGCAGATAGCGAGCACTTCTTCATCTGCAATCGCCTTCAGCGAGATTTCCGGCCCGATTCCAGAGGGGTCGCCAATCGTGATGCCTATGCGCGGCTTTCTGCCTTCAATTTTGCTGACTCCCAAAGGAGCGGTCAAATCAGCCATAGTTGAGACCCAAAATTTCCAGGCCTCGCAGCAAAGGGCTATTCGTCGTCCGAATCTTCATAATCATCGTCATCGTCATCGTCGTGCCGGGCACTCGACTCGCCTTTTCCTTTTGAAGCTTTCACATCCTCGTCTTTGTACATGTACTTGATGTTATGTTTCAGAACTAACAGGTTTGGCCCTTCGTCACGATGCAGTTTGATGCTGTTTTTGTCGTACCATTCAATAATCCCGTGCAGAGCTTCATTGTCCTGTAGAACCAAAACCATTGGCGTGTGCGCGTCCATCTGCTTTTTGTAGTAAAAGCTTTCAGCGTTGGTCTGCTCAGGCGGAATCTTCTTCTTAGGTTGAGCCTGATGTCCTTGATGGCCCTGATGGGCTGGACGCTCAGGTCGCTCTGAACGATCCTGACGATGTTGGGGTTGGGGCGGTGGCTCAGCTCGGCGCACCTGCTGTTGGTGATATTCTCTTTCTTTGACCTCGGCCAAAGTTGTGCGGATCAGTTTTCGGTTCACTTTCTTTCTCCTTAGTGCAGATGCGCAGGGGCAAATGCGGTAAATTGGCTTTGAAAGCAGTGCGGACTGGCTGCTTTCAAAAGTTGGAGCCTCAGCGACAAATCAAGCATTGATTGTTGAAGCAGTTTATCCGCTCAGGTTTATTTCCAGGCAATTAAGCACAGCCGAAGTAGGCGCAGCATTGCCGACGATTGATGCTCAATCAAAAGACTAGATTGAGAATTAGGTGTCCTTGCCTCTGAACCTTTCGCTCAGAGATGAGATTTCTCCCCACTATGAAGATCAACGTAGGAACTTTTGCGGGAATCTGCAACGGCGCTAGAAGTGTTTTAGCGCCTCAGCGATCACAGCTCATTACTGATGCTCGATGATGGTCGAGATGCTACATTATCAATTCCAGAGGCGCAAGCCGGAGAGCAGCAATCATAGCGACCAAAAGAAATTCAAACTCCCCGCCAGAAAAATTGACGCCCGCATAACAGTTGGACTACATTTGCTTCGGCCTTATCAGTCAAACGAACTATTTTCCAGATTATACCGAAGCCATACACAATACTTTCTCCTGGGAGTACAACGATGATTAACTAGCAAATGATAAAGACATCTCAACTACTGCCTGATGCTGAAAGAGAGGCGGAATCTGGCTGACAAATTGCAAAAACAGCCTGCTTCCTTGCTTAAATGCGAGCTCTGGTTACTTTTTAGTTTTCATTCCCCCTCAGCGCTTCGCTAAATTTGACCAGCTCATTATCTGATATTGAGACATTAGCCTTTCGAAAAGGAAACAAGAAGACTCAACGCTCAAACTGATTATGGAACCCCAAACAAAAAACTATCAGCAAACCAGCAATCGCCAGCCAGAAACCGACGGGCGTCCGCTGACACTCGTCGAGATTTTAGTTGCAGAGTTCGAGCATCAACGGCGATTGAATCCTTCATGGCCTGAAAAGCTAACCGGTGACCTGTCCGGTCGTCAGATCACTTTCACCACCGGCGAGATCGAGCAGATATGCATGGAATTTGAAGAAACAGCTCTGGAGGAATTTTCTTCACCGGTTGAGCAGCACAAATACCTTGAAAAGAAAACCGGCGAACTGGCCAATAGTTTCTATCAGGCTCTGCATCATCACAAAATCAAACGCACGGCACTTTGCTTTTCTGGGGGAGGCATTCGCAGCGCGACTTTTGCTCTTGGAGTTTTGCAGGGGCTGACCGGGCGCGGCGTCAAGCTCAGAGAATTCAATTTTCTTTCGACCGTTTCAGGCGGCGGATACATCGGCAGTTGGCTTTCGGCCTGGATTTACCATCAAGGCGTTGATAATGTCGAAGATGCGCTGGCGACTTCCGGCAAACCTTCCGGCACCAATAAGCCGAAGTCGGCGCTCAGCCCGGAACCTGAACCAATCGCGCACCTGCGCCAATACAGCAATTATATGAGTCCGAAGTTAGGCTTATTGTCGGCTGATACCTGGGCGCTGGTGGCTACATTTTTACGCAATTTGCTGTTGAACTGGTCGGTGTTATTGCCATTACTGATGGGGATGCTGGTAATTCCGCGTTTGGGAATGTCGGTCGCCCATTGGGCAGGTGCAAGCGATTCACTATTCAAAATTTTATTCTGGCTGGGTGTTTCTTGCGGAACGCTGCCGATTGCTTATGTCATCGTTTGCCGACCTGGTTCCGGATCAAAAGCGACATCTGGCAGTCGGCAAAAATTTCTTGGAATCTGGCCAGTGCCTCTGGGCGATAGCTGGTTTGTCATTTTGTGTCTGCTTCCTTTTTTGGCGGTTTCTGTCACCAGCGCGATTCACTGGGCGTGGATTCACGTCAGCGAAACCAAACTGAGAGCGCATCTGCCCGGATGTCAAACTGGCTGGTGCCAGGAAGTAAACTGGTTTTGGATTTTTATCTGCTTCGGCGTGCTGTTGCATCTCGGAGGTTTTCTGCTCTCTCTGCTGTGCATCAATGAAAGCGAATTGAGTGAGAAAAAATCCTTTTCAGCCAGACTTTGGGCATTGACACGTTCGATTAGATCAAAGCTGCTTCGTTGGCTGGATGTTTTTTACATCACAATCACTGGCGCGGTTGGCGGAGCTTTTTTATGGCTTGTCGCCAAAAAAATCTTTATCTTCCCGCCGGTTGCCATTGGCCAACATGATTTTTTTGAAGGTATGGCGCTATATGGCGAGCCGTCTGCCAAAGTAGCTGGCGGTTATCTTGACTCGCTTACGCTCAACGCCGCGGCTTATGTTTGCTTTGCGACGCCACTTTTCATGCTGGTGCTTTTGCTTGCCGCGACAATGTACACAGGATTGGCCAGCGATTTTATGACCGACGCAGATCGTGAATGGCTGGCGAGGTCTGGCGCCTGGATATTGATAGCAATTGTGGTTTGGAGCGTGGTCGGATCGTTGGTGATTTTCGGCCCCTGGTTATTGCTCAAATACGGGCCGATGGTGAAAGGATCGTTCTTTTCTATTGGCACCTTGACCGGGCTGCTGACTTTGCTGGGAGGGTGGAGCGGCAAAACTGCAGCGAACAAACAGGCCTCTGGCCACAAACCAAGTCAGACTGAAAACCTGATCCAGGCATTGTTGCCTTTTGCCGCGCCCTTGTTTTCAGCATTCATTCTGGTTTCGCTTTCGCTGGTGACCAGTTGGATGTTTCGGTTCATATTGGAAAAACTGGCGGCTGGAAGCGAATTAATAAATCTGGCAATCAAAGCGCTGACTGGCAATTACTGGCTGTTAAAGCTGGGGACTTTCGACCTGGATTACCTGCCTAAATACGATCAGTTTCCAGTTGCCGGAAACTGGCACTTGAATGTTCTTTACCACACACCGACTCACATTGTGGTGCTGGCCGCGCTTGTCCTGATGGCTTTTGGAGGAATAGCGGGTTGGTTTATCAACATCA
>JAGNMH010000138.1 GCA_017991275.1 Acidobacteriota bacterium | reverse complement strand
CCTTAATGGTTGTGTTGCGGTAATGAGCGTTCACGCAGTTGCGTCATCTCACGGCATCAGGAATCAAGCTCAGGCCGGTTTAGCTACATCAACCGATCCGAGTGGAAATCCATGTTTATGTCCGAGCTGAAAGGAGAACTGCTATGCATATCTTTAGCCGTATCATTAAACACGCGCGTTTGAACTGGCAAAGTTTGGCAATTGCCGGCGTCGCCAATCCGCCGTTCGTCATTCTGTTTATCAACTCGATCTGCAATATGAAGTGTGAGCACTGCTTTTACTGGTCGAGCCTGAACAAGCGCGACGATCTGAGTTTTGAAGAGATAGTCAATCTGTCGAAAGAGCTTGGCCCGATTGAAAACCTGAACCTGTCGGGCGGCGAGCCGTTTTTGCGAAAAGAGTTCGGCGCAATCTGTCGCCAGTTCATCAGGCAAAACGGTGTCAAGGAAATTTACGTTCCCAGCAACGGCTGGTACACGGACAAGACGATCACGCATATTCGGGAAACGCTGAAAGAAAAAAGCCTGAAGATTTTCGCGATCGAATTGTCTCTGGATGGAATGGAAGAGTTTCACGACCGGTTTCGTGTCGCGCCCGGAGCGTTCAAACACTCAATGGAAACTTACGATGCGCTGGTCGAATTGCAGAAAGAAGATTCACGGTTGCAGATTCATTCCATCTCTACCGCGACAGCCGAAAACATGGACGAGATTCGGCGGTTGACCACTTACTTGTACGAACGTTGTCCGCAAATGTCGCATCACAATCTGGCGCTGATTCGCGGAGATCGTAAGAATCCTTCACTGCAAGGGCCAAAGCTGGCCGAATACCAGCAACTTTACGAATACATCAAACGCTTGTGGGCGCCGCGTGAAGAGAGTCGTTACGGCAGCATCGTTGAACCTATGTTGCAATGGGCCAAAGTCAAAACAGCCGAACAGCAAAGGCAGGTCGTCCCTTGTCGTGCTGGAGTGTTGAGCGTGGTCATCAATGCCAACGGCGACGTTGGATTGTGCGAGCAGCACAAACCTATAGGCAATTTGCGGCAAAAATCGTTCCGAGAAATATGGCATTCGGAGCGAGCCAGGCAATTGCGCGCTTCGATCAGCGCCAAAGCCTGTTATTGCACCAACGAAATTTTCATGTGGCCGAGCATCACCTTCCAGCCGCTTCAACTGGCCAAAGCAATGTTCGGCGCAAAGGTTTGGAAGAAAGCAGAGCCGTTGCCAATAGGCGAACGTGTGGATTATCAAACCGGCGTAAGAGCATCTTTGCCGGTTTTGCCTTCGACTGGTGGTGAGACAACTACGAGCCAAGGGCGGGAAGGTTCTGGCGCACGTCAAAAATGGTTAAAAGGGCTGTGGTTCAAAAATCCTTTGGGGTCACTTTTCCTTTTGTTCTCCGATCTTTCAACTCTCTGTCCTTCCCTGCTTTTTGCGGATTGATTCAGCAATTCTCAGATTGCTGGGATTGATTGGTTGACTGGTCTAAATCCCTGACGACTATGAAAATAGGTAGGGCCAACTAATTGAGGCTGATCAAGAATTTTCTGTCGCTTGCCGGAGCCGAAATCGCCGCAAAGGTGATGACCTTTGCGGCGTTCGCTTATTTGGCGCGAGTCGCCGGGCCTGATGGATTTGGCTACATCGAATTTACTGCTTCGGTAGTGTTGTGTGCCGGGTTGATTATCGAGCAGGGGTTCAATTCTTACGGTGCGCGCGAAATTGCCAAATCCCCTGAGCGAACTGAATCGCTGGTTTCAGAAATAGTTCTGGTGCGTTTGGTGCTGGCTGTTTGTCTGTATCTGGTGGTGGTGGTTTTTGCGTTGGCCTTTGACCACGCGGCGCTGCTGACCCGGCTGTTGCTGGTTTACGGTTTAAGTCTGCTGGTGATGCCGATGCTGTTGCAGTGGGTCTTTCAGGGGCACGACCGCATGCAAACTGTGGCCGTGATTCAAATCATGCGACAGACGATTTTTGCCGCCCTGGTGTTTGCCCTGGTTCATCGTGTGGAACAGGTTTGGTTGGTTGGTTTGGCTGAAACCGTCGGCGCAAGCGGCGCCGCTGTTTTCGGAGTGTGGGCTTATCGCCGACGATTGAACGGCAGAATCCGTTTGAGGCAGGGAGTTTCGCCTCAGCTTTTGCGCGAAGGCGCGACCATCGGGCTGAGCCAGATTTTCTGGGTGGTGAAAATGTCCGGTGCGACATTGATTCTTGGATTGATCGCTACGGCTGAAGATGTTGGTTACTTTGGCGGGGCGATGCGAATCCTAATGGCTCTGCACACTTTTGTCTGGTTGTACTTTTTCAACATGCTGCCGTCGTTGTCGCGCGCCTGGGTTGCGAATGATGGTTCGTTCGCTGCTTTGATTGGGCGTTCGATGCGCTTTGTGATCTGGCTGGCGGTGATTGGCGCAGGGATTTGGGTCGTGGTGGCTCCGATGGTTGTCAAAATTGTTTACGGCGCCAGGTTCGCTCCGGCTGGAGTCGCCTTGCAATGGTTCGCCGGAATCTGTGCCGCTGCGGCCATTAGCGGTCATTATCGTTTCGGTTTGATTGCCGCTGGTCATCAAACCGAAGAGATGTTGACGGCGCTGATCGGCGCAATCTCGGCTGTGGTTTTGATTCCGGTTGGATACTTCACCGTTGGTATCGGCGGAGCAGCATCAGGCCTGTTCGTTGGCGAAGTTTTGATATGGCTTAGCGCGTGGTGGTTTGCACGCCAGCATTTGGGATTGGCAGGCGGAACGAATCTGCCAGGCAGGGAGTTGTCGGAGGTCACACAGTGATTGAACCGGAAAGTTGGCGTTTCACGCCGCAGGGTTTGGCTTGGAGGTTGTTTCTAACTTGCTGGCTGGTTTATGGGCTTCACTTTGCTACGAACACCGTCAGAGAAATTTATCCGGCGCTGGCCATTGGCGACCACTTTTCCTTTCGCGTAGACGAATACGCCAATCTTCATCCAGACTTGTTTGAAAAGCCCGGCTATGGCTGGCACATCAACAACAATCCCGGAGCCTCAATGGTTGCGGCGATTCCTTACTTCGTTTTCAGTCCGCTGGTAAATCGGATCGTCGCCAAAATTCAACAGCAGCGAGCAGCCAGCGGAGCGACGGAGCCTCCCGCTTACAACTCGCCGTGGCCGATGGCTCGCGAGTTTTACAAACAATCGTGGCAACGCGGTTACGACATAAAGTTCGGCTTGGCGGCGGTGATAACTCAGACGTTGTGCATGGCTCCGATTTCGGCGTTCGGCGTGGTGCTGATGTTTTTTGTCCTGCGGAGGATTTTCGGTTCGGACAAAACTGCTTTGTGGCTGGCGCTTTTGTACGCCTTCGGCACGCCTGTGTTTTTCCGCACGGGTTTTTTGAATCAAAACATGCTGATGGCCGTGGCGGCATTCGCCGGGCTGGTTGTCATGTGGAATCCCAATGGCAGCGGACGTTGGAAATTAAGCACGCGCTTCTTTCTTGGTGGCATTGCCGGAGGAGCTGCGCTGCTGATGGATTACAGCGGCATTGTCATGTTGCTGGGGTTGTTCGTTTACGGTCTAACCAAACGATGGAGCGAAGCTTCGATTTCAGACGCGATTCGTCACGGAGCCTGGTATGTCGCGGGGACTCTGCCGCCGGTTGGGCTGCTTTGGTTTTATCAGTGGCGGAGTTTCGGAAATCCGTTTTTGCCTGCTCAACATTGGATGCCAAAGGTCGCTTACATTGAACAGGGTTATCAGGGATTCAGTTTGCCGCAACCCGATTTGCTGCTGGCTTTGCTGGCTGATTACCGATACGGGCTGTTCACCAGTTGCCCTTTGTTTTTGTTGGCGATTGGAGCTTGGTGGGTTAATCGTCGAGAGCAACGTTTGGAAAAATTCCAATTGCTTTCGCTGGCGTTGCTGAGCGTGGCGCTGTGGATTTTCTTCAGTTGTGTCGGCTATTCGCGGTTGCAATTCAACAGTGGCATTCGGTACTTCGCTCCGGCCTTTCCGCTGCTGTTCATTCTGGCGGCAGTGGTCTTGGTTCGGTTGCCACGCGTGGTTGCCTACTTCATCGTTATCGCGGCGCTGACTGAATCGTGGTGTCTGGCGATGTACCGTGATGTAGAACGCGGCCTGGGAGTGATTGATCCGATGCTGAATGTTTTCATCGGCGGATTCAAGTTGCCTGTTCTGACTACGCTGCAAAACCTGGGCGGACAGTACGGCGGGTTTTCGAATCAAGGAGTTTCGGCGCTGCCGTTGTTCGCTCTGACGGCTGCGATTTTGTATGGCATTTGGGCGGTGAAATGGAATCACAGGCAGGCCGATACAGTGCCGCGCGTGTGAGCAAGCGGCTGGTTCAGCAGAGTGCCGCTTGCTCACGCGCGCGGTGCCGCACCGGCCAATTTAGTTATGGCACAACCTGCATCAACAACTCAGACTGAAGCCGCGATCCCGCGACGCGGGAGTTTGCGATCGCTGTTGGTTTCGATGCGTCCTCATCAATGGACAAAGAATCTGTTCGTGATGGCTCCGTTGCTGTTTGGTCAGCGGCTTGGCGATATGGACTCAGTCGGGCTGGCTTCGCTGGCATTTGCGGCGTTTTGTCTGATTGCCAGCGCGCTGTACCTGATCAATGACATTGCGGATGCAGAAGCCGATCGCGCGCATCCGGAAAAACAATTTCGCCCGATTGCCTCCGGCGAATTGTCAGCGCCACTGGCGGTCATGGCTTCGATTTTGTTGTTGCTGGCTGCGTTTGGAATTGCTGCGGCGATTAGCTGGGAGTTTCTGGCTCTGGCGGTTGGTTACGCAGTCTTGACTATGGGTTATTCGCTGGCCGTCAAACACATAGTCATTCTGGATTGCATGACCATCGCGACGGGATTTGTGTTGCGGGTTGTCGGTGGAGCGGCGGCGATCAAAGTCACTCCCACGCATTGGTTGATCGTCTGTGCTTTCCTGTTGGCGCTGTATCTGGCATTTGCCAAGCGGCGGCAGGAATTGATGATGCTGACTGATTCGGCGCGAGAACATCGTCAGGTTCTTGGTCAATACTCTGTGGCATATCTGGAGCAGGTGAACAACATTCTGGTTGGAGCGACGATTGTCTGTTACACGCTTTACACCGTTGCGCCTGAAACTGTTGCGCGATTCGGTACGGACAAAATGATTTACGGGACGATTTTCGTCGTTTATGGGATGTTGCGATATATGGTTCTGACTCATAAGTCGGAAAATGGCGGCAATCCCAGCAAGGTGTTAATCAGCGACAAACCTTTGATGCTGGCGATTGTGGGTTGGGGAATTTTCAACGGACTGGTGATTTACCGCGGCGTGCTGGCCGTATTGTGGGAGCGGTTGCAATGAATCGGCGAACAATTTTTTCCTGGATTCTGGTTGTGATTGGCGGGTTGCTGTTGCTGGCGGCGGTGTTGGTGTCGAACGCCGGTTACCATCAGGCGCTGGTGACCAATCCTGTGCGTTCGCTGTCGTGGGGGCCGACTCTGTTTCGAGCGTTGCTGGCTGTTCACGGACTGGCGCTGATTGCAGCCGGATTGATTTGGCAGCGTAACGTTCAGAGTGCCGGCTTCAGCCGAAATGCTGGCAATGTTCAGGACATCGGCCTTAGTCGGAATACAGGAATTTTCCTGGTCGTTTTGAGCGCTGTTGCGCTGACTTTGCGTTTGTTTCGGCTGAACACTGATTTATGGTTTGACGAAATTCTGACGTTGCTGGATTTCGTGCGGCTGCCGATGGGAGACATCGTCACCAGCTTTCCTTCGCAGAATCAGCACATGTTCTTTTCGGTGTTGTCGCGAATTTCGGTGGTCGTTTTCGGCGAAAGCGCGGCTGCGGTTCGGTTGCCTTCAGTGTTGTTTGGCGTCGCCAGTTTATGGGCCTTGTTCTTTCTGGCCAAAAAAGTGGCCGGAGTGCGCGCGGCTTTGTTGACCTGCACGTTGCTTACTTTTTCTTATCACCACATATGGTTTTCACAGAACGCGCGCGGTTATATGGGCTTGATGTTTTTCACCACGCTGGTGACCTGGTTGTGGATGGAAGCCTGGGAACGCGGCGGCGGTTGGTGGGTGAGTTATGCGGTGGCGGCTGCGCTGGGAGCCTGGATTCACATGACGATGGTGTTTGTCGTTGCGGCTCACTGTGCGCTTTATCTGGTCTGGTTGGCCAGACCAACTTTGTTGGGCAGCAACACTGAAGAACGAAACCGAAATTGGTGGCAGCCGATACTGGCCTGGACGCTGTGCGGGACTTTGACCTTGCAGCTATACGCGTTGGCTCTGCCGGAGTTTTTAAGCGCCGGTTTGCACGAAACTTCCGAACCGTCTGAATGGACGACTTTGTGGTGGATGGTCAAGGAAAGCGTGCGAAGTTTGCGGATCGGATTTTCCGGCTTGGTCATCTTACTGGCAGGCGGAGTGATGGTTGCGAACGGTTGGCTGGGATTATTCAAGCGCAACAGGATGGCTTCGCTGGCGATGGTGGTTCCGGCGGTTTTTTCGGGCGCGGTGATGGTTATCATGAGCCATAATATCTGGCCCAGGTTCTTTTTCTTCCTGATGGGGTTCGGCTTGCTGATCGCCGTTTATGGCGCGTTGGCTGTGCCGCAACTGTTGCGCTGGTTTGTTCCGGCTGAACGGATTTCGGATCGTTTGCTGACCAATGCAGGCGTTGGACTGGCGGTGCTGATGATTGTCGCTTCCACTCTGACGATCCCGCGTTGTTACGCACTGCCAAAACAGGATTACACAGGAGCGCGCGATTTCGTTGAGCGCAGCCGGCATAGCGACGACGCAGTCGTCGCAGTCGGATTGGCCGGAGTTGCTTACAGCAAATACTTTGCGGCGCAGTGGCCGATGTGGAATGAGGCCCAGACTCAGGCGGAACTGGATGCCGTCAGAAAAGGGCATTCGGATGTTTGGCTGGTTTACACCATTCCGATTCAGGTCAAAGCTTATAGGCCTGACATCTGGCAAGCGATTGAAAGTGATTTTGAAGTGGTCAAGGTTTTTCCGGGAACGCTGGGCGGCGGCGAAGTTTTTGTCTGCCGCCAGAAAAGTACGATCAGTCAGTACCGCGACCGATAGGAAGCGGGCAAAGGTGAGAGGTTAGATGAGAGAAGACACTTTACGGGTTTCGGTTGTGATACCCGCTTTTAACGAAGAAACGGCGGTCGGCGCCGAGGTGGAAAACATACGTCAGGCTTTGCAACAATCCGGCATCGTGCATGAAATCATAGTGGTAGACGACGGATCACATGATCGCACAGCCGACAATGCCGTTGCCGCGAAGGCGAGGGTGTTGCGGCATTTGAACAATCGCGGTTATGGCGCTTCGCTGAAGACGGGCATCATCGCGGCAAAATACGAAATGATATGCATTACCGACGCCGACGGAACTTATCCGGCTGAGCAGATTCCGGTGTTGCTGGAAAGTTTGAAAACTGCGGATATGGCTGTCGGCGCGCGCACTGGGGCAAACGTCAACATCCCGCTGGTTCGCAAACCGGCGAAGATGATGTTGGGCTGGCTGGCGGAACAGGTTGCCGGTCGCAAAATTCCTGATCTGAATTCCGGCTTGCGAGCGTTTCGGCGGGAACTGGCCATGCGTTATTTTCCGGTGTTGTCCAATCAGTTTTCATTTACGACAACGATCACGCTGGCATTGATGGCGGATGATTACACGGTGACTTATCACCCGATTGATTATTTTGCTCGTATCGGCAAATCGAAAATCGTGCCGCGCCACTTTATGGATTTCATCATACTGGTAATGCGAATGGCGATGCTGTTTCAACCGTTGAAGGTTTTCATACCGGCGGCATTGTCGTTTGGCGGATTGGGTGTGTTGAAAGTGATGTATGACGTGGCGACTTCTTCGCTGCGCCATCCCGGAGAAAGCTGGTCGGTGTTTTACACGCCAGTGCTTTCGACTTCGGCGATTTTGCTGTTACTGATCGGTTTGCAATTTCTGTTGATCGGAATGGTTGCCGATGGAGTTGTCCGCCGAATTGCGCTGCACAGCGGGCCGATGGCGGCTTCGAGCGCCGTCGTCGTTGCCGAAATTGGCGAGTCAGTACCGAGACCGGTAGGGAGCGAGCATTCATAATGTGTGGAATTTGCGGCGTGCTTCGCCTGAACCCAAACGCTCCCAAAATTGAACAACCGCTGATTGATCGCATGACCGATTCGCTGGCTCACCGTGGCCCGAATGATCGAGGAACCTGGTCGAACGACAAAATCAGTCTGGGTAGCCGACGGTTGTCGGTGATTGATCTCACAACGGCTGGCCACATGCCAATGTCCAACGAAGACGGCACGGTTCACATCGTTTACAACGGAGAGTTGTACAACTTCCGCGAATTGAAAGAGCGGTTCAAGCTCGGCGAGCGTTACAATTTTCGTTCGCGCACTGACACCGAAGTTCTGTTGCGGCTTTACGAAGAATTTGGCATTGAAATGGCGAAGCACTTGAACGGAATGTTCGGCGTTGCCATTTGGGACAGCCGGATAGAGAAGCTGTTTTTGTTGCGCGACCACGCAGGCATCAAACCTCTTTTTTATCAGCAGGACGAAAACTACTTTCGCTTCGGTTCTGAGATAAAAGCGATCATCGCCGATGAACGTGTTGTGCGTCGTCCGTCGCTTCAAGCGCTTTACGACTTTCTGACTTTTGATTATGTGCCAGGAACCCAGACGGCTTTCGAGGGAATTCACGAAGTTCCGCCCGGCCACTGGTTGAGCATTGACCGTCAGGGCAACATTGAAACCGAGCGGTTCTGGCAGGCTTCGTGGCGATTGGATTCATCGTTGGATGAACAAACTGCCAGCCAGCGCGCTTACGAGTTGATGGACAAGGCAGTCGAGCGGCAAATCGTCGCCGACGTTCCGGTTGGAGTTTTGTTGTCTGGCGGAATGGATTCCAGCACGCTGGTTGCGCTGATGTCGCGCCATACTTCGGAACCGATTCACACTTACTCGGTCGGGTTTGAGGATCAAAGTTTTAACGAATTGCCTTATGCCAGAATCGTCGCCAATCAATTCAAAACCGTTCAGCGCGAGGTCGTCGTCACTCCCGAAATCGTCAAAGAGCTATTGCCGAAATACCTGAGCTTCGTTGACGAACCTTACGGCGACGGTTCGGCGATTCCGACTTACTGCGTTTGCGAAATTGCCAAAGACGAAGTCGTTGTTGTGCTTTCGGGCGAAGGCGGAGATGAAATCTTTGCCGGTTACGACACTCACGCGGCTTACAAAGCTTCGAGCTGGTTCGGAATGATCCCGCGAGTAATCAGAAAAGGCCTGATTGCTCCGATGGTCAACAGCCTGCCGGTTTCAGACAAAAAGCTGAGCCTGGAATTTAAGATGAAACGGTTCATAGGCGGGCAGGACAAGACTCCGGCGGAGGCCCATTTGTGGTGGCGCGTCGTTTTGACTGAAGCGCAAAAACGCGAATTGCTTGTGCCGGAATTGTTCAGCCGGTTCGACGCACAACCGTCAGTTCGTCATTTCACCGATGCATATAACCGATCGAGTGCTTCTGAAACATTGTCGCGGTTGATGCACGTTGATTCGTCAGTTTTTTTGCCTGACGACTTGATGATAAAGAATGACCGCATGAGCATGGCTCATTCGTTGGAAGCGAGAGTGCCGCTGACCGATACTGAACTGGTCGAGTTCATGTCCAGCGTGCCCACTAAACTGAAGCTACCCGGATTGCGAAAGAAAAACATCATGCGTCGCGCGATGGAAGGCAGATTACCGCCTGTGATGTTGGACAAGA
>JAGNMH010000137.1 GCA_017991275.1 Acidobacteriota bacterium | reverse complement strand
GTGCTGGATTGCCCGGCGTCGGCGCAATCCAAAACTTCGCCAAACCGGGTTCAGATTCCGACTTACGAAGAAGCCATTGCCATCGAAGACCCGACAGCGCGCATTACGGCCTTGCAGCAAATCCTGAAAGCCCGTCCCGAGCCAGAACAAGCCGACCAGATAAGCGAATCAATCGTCACCAGTTGGGCACAGCTTGGCGAAGCCCAACTAAACGAAAACAACATCGAAAAAGCTCTCGCCAATTTCCGTAAGTCGCTGGCATCATTGCCTGAAAATATCACTGACAAATTTTTTCAGGAAACGGTAATTCGCATACCGCTGGCGGTTTCCGTTCGTGGTTATCGCCCTGAAGCTGTCGCACTGGCCAGACAATTGGAAACGCGCTTTACCAAAGACTCCGTCCGAATGGCTGCGCTGGGTGAATTTTTCATGACCGTCGAGGCGCCAACCGACGCCATACGCACGCTGGAAGCTGCGGTAAAAAATTCCGACTCTGATTCGCTGATGCATCGCGCGCTAGGTTCGGCTTATCGAATGGGATTGCGCCTGGATGATGCGATAGCCGAATACCAGCAAGCCATTGGCATTGATGCTAAAGACAAGCGCGCTTATTACGAACTGGCAAATCTTTATCGGGCGCATGGCGCTTACGCCGACTCGATCAAGCTTTACCAGAAACAACTGGAAATCGAACCCAAGCACGCGCCTTCGTTCAAGGGATTGGCGCTGGCGCATTTGGCTTTGGGCGACGAATCCGGCGCAACAGCCGCGCTGAATCAGGCTCGCGATCTGCGCGGAGCGGCTGAAGAAATCACCGGCGACATTTATCTGCAAACGCAGATGGCTTTTTATTACCTGTCGCTAAACAAACTGAAACAGGCGCGCCAGGCTTCTGAGACTGCGTTGATGATCGAACCGCGCTATGCCTGGGCGCGCATCGCCGCCGCCGAAGTTGATCTGGCCGAGGGCAAAATCTTTGAAGCCGAACGCAACCTGCTGGCGGCTCAGCGCTACGCCGGGTTCCCTTCCCTGTTTTTCACCCTGGGCAAGCTCTACCTGTCGGTGGAAGATTTCGACGGAGCCATTGAACAGTTTGCAAAAGCTTTTAGCGTCTCAACCAAGGAGCCAAAGGAAATTTTCGGCGCTCGGTTGGGCGGTTCACTGGATTTGAAAGCCGAAGGCATCAGGGAATTGTTGGCGCGCGAACATCAAGCCTCTATTTTCATCGCCAGTTCGCCCACTTCGCCGGAGCAATACAAGCTGGCCGAATCTTTAGCCCGATTTGACGCCTGGCTGAACGAAGTTAAAAGGATCGCAAACACGGGTAAAGGCATAGTCACACGAAAACAAATGGAAGAGCTTGACCGTGCGGCCCTGGATTTTGCAGAAACGGAAAGCTCGCGCCGTTCTTTCCGTTCGCTGTATGTCGCGCAGAAACTTTCCCAGGCAGGAATTGCCACAGGATTGGCGGTGGAGTTGGCTGAACAGGCTCTGGGACTGGCCGAAGCCGCAACCGAGCAGGACGGTTCGTTGCCCGATTATCCGAACTATGACCGTAAAGGACGGCTGCAAATTTTCCGTGGGCGCGCACTGGATGCCAAAGGCTGGTCGCAATACAAAGCCGGGCAACCTGAAGAAGCCGCCGCTTCACTTGGCGAAGCCGTCAAAGCTTACGGCTCTCTTCCCGAAGCCAAACGTTCAATGTGGCACCTGGCCGTGGTCAAGGAAACCATTGGCGATTTCAACGCCGCACTTGAGCTTTATCTCTCAGGTTACGAGCCTCCGGAAGCAGCCAGTGCCGACGTTAAACGCGCTGTGATCGAGGTGCTTTATCGCAAGGTGAACGGTTCAGCGAATGGATTGGAAGAACGGTTACGCCAGGCCGGAATTGATGTCGCCGTGTCCAAAGCTCCACCCGAAATCACTCCCGCTCCTACTCCAAAACAACAAGCTTCGGCAAAGTCTTCAAAACCGATCAAACTGCAGCCCAAAGCCCCGAAGACTTTGGCTGCCAGCGAGGAAAAGCAGCCGAACCTGGAAAGCGGAAAAGTCGAATTACGCCAGCCTGTCAATGAATCGAAACCTGAACCATCGGCGCCAGCAAACACTGACACCCCGACAATTGAGCCGGAAAAAACTGACGAATTGAAGAAGGAAGATGCTGTAAAAGCTGAGACACTAAAGCCAGCAACAAAACCGATTGAGCTGCCAGCTGTTGATTTGAACCCTGATCAACCCATTACGCTGATGCCAGTGTTTGACGTAACCGCACTTTTTTCGCAGTTGGAAAGTCTAATGCCAATAATGCAAACGGCAATAGAAATAGAAGAAGTCCCACCGGCTCCGCCAGCCAAAGTTCACACACGCCCACGACGGGTTTCTTCTCCACCCAAACCAAATATCCGTTAATCAATTGGCAAACTGATTTTTTTGAACCTCTTTTACGCGGATTTTTTGCGACGAGGTGTGGTTTTGCGTTTAGAAGATTTACCGGGCTTGCTCAGGGTTTTGCTGTGACCGTTCAGATGGCCATTACCATTAACACTTCCGTGACCATTGACCCCATTTTCATATTCGCCGACTCGTTTGCTCAACGTGTTGCGATGGATGCCCAATTCATCTGCGGCCTTGGAGAGGTTGTTGTTGTTTCGGCTGACGACTTTGAGAATAAACTTCTTTTCAAACTCTTTTACGGCTTCGTCAAATAGAATTCCGCCAGTAATCATTTGGTCAACCAGTGATTCCAATTCAGCTTTCATGGCCTGTTCCTCATTGCAATGCCTCGCTGATAGAGACGGCTATGCCCGACCCCTAAAAATTGCGGGTATCAGACAAACGGGGCTGCCGCAGGCCTTCGTAATAAAGTGGGGATAAGGTCGGAAGGCAAAAACCATCTTAACGGGCAACGTTAATTCAATCGTTCAATCTGTTATTTCAAAAGTCAGTTCAATCCGGGGCCGTTTCAGGCATACAGTAACTCGTGACCGGTGATCAGCCGATAGGCTTCCTGATACTTTTCACCAGTTGCGGCGGCGACTTCGTCGGGGAGCGTCGGCGCAGGCGGGCGCTTATCCCAATCAAGTGTCTCAAGGTAATCACGAACAAATTGCTTGTCGAACGAAGGCTGCGACCGTCCGGCCTGATAATCCGAAAGCGGCCAAAAGCGCGACGAATCCGGCGTCAAGGCTTCATCAATCCAAACAAGCTGACCGTCGCGTAATCCAAATTCAAACTTCGTATCGCAAATGATGATGCCACGCGTTTCGGCAAACTCAGCCGCCTCGTTGTATATCCGTAAGCTGATTGCTTCCAGCTTTTGCGTCAGTTCTTCGCCTATGGCGGCGGACATTTCATCTATCGAAACGTTAATGTCGTGACCGCTTTCCGCCTTTGTCGCCGGAGTGAAAATCGGTTTTGGAAGCTTGGCAGACTCAACCAAGCCATCCGGCAGTTTGTGGCCACATACAACTCCGGTTTGCTGGTAATCTTTCCAACCTGAACCGGCCAGATAACCGCGAACCACACATTCAAACGGAATCACTTCGCCTCGCTTCACCAGCATCGTTCTGCCATCCAAGACGGCCTTCGATTCCGGCGAAAGCTTTGCCAGCAACTGAGCCGGAAATTTATCAACATCAGTCGCAACCAGATGATTCGAAACAACCTCTGCGAAACGTGAAAACCAAAACTTGGACAGTTGAGTCAAAACCTGACCTTTGCGCGGAATCGCATTTGGCAACACACAATCAAACGCCGAAATTCGGTCGCTGGCCACGATCAACAGATGATCATCGTCAACTTCGTAAATGTCGCGCACCTTGCCGCTTCTCAGAAATTTCAACTCTGGAATTCGGTCTTTCTCAGCAGCATTAGGTACAACACTCATAAAAACGCAAAAAAGTCCCCCGCACGGTTGAATCGCCTGAACGTTTATTCAACCGTCAGCAGAACTACATCTGAAGTTTATTTTGATTGATCTCTGAGACGTTCGCTTCATCGAAGCGGGATCGCATTATTGGCACAGCCCACATGTTTGTCAAGACGACGATACTAAAAGATGGCTCTTTCTCTAGGAAATTCGCATATTTTTTTCAAAACATCGAAACTCATTGCTTCAACTCACCAAACTCAAGTTCATCGCTAATGATCAAAACCGCCTATGATGCCTTAACCGAATTGTGTTCTGTTTTATTGTCTAAAACATCTTCTCGCTATTTCGATTTCAATTTCTTGAAACCGACGCTTTGAAAAATCAGCCCATTGACTTCGCCATCCGCACCAAGCTGAAACTGCACCTGTTCAGTTGCCAGACGAGGTTCAATGATCGCGAAAGTGTCGAAATGGAAATGTTGAAGTTTGGCGTTGAAACTGCTCCATTTCAAAACCAGCGCATCATTAACCAGCGAGATTTCCGCTTTGCCATAGGCCTCATCTTCATAATTTCCTACGTATGCGGCAAGCTCACGCGAGGGTTTAGTGTCTTTCTTTCTCGCTGCAAGTTTGGCCAGAGCTGCTTTGCTCGCTTCGATTTCCAACTGTTTCGCGCTTTCGGCAATTGAAGCATTCCAGTCTTTTTTCGGCAACGCCTCCAACAAATCAACAACGGTGTAACAAACGGCCTCCGGCATTTGCGTGCCATTTAAGTTTGTCAGCACCGCAACGCCAAGTTTTGAGTCTGGAACCAGCACGATGCTGGCGCGAAAGCCGTCTATCGTTCCGCCATGCATAACCAGCTTGCGGCCACGGTAATCGTTGATAAACCAGCCCAAGCCATAGCTAAGTTGCGAAGTTTCAGAAGGCGGAAAGAACAATTGCCAGCGGCCTTCGTTGCGAATAACCATTTGCGGCATGTGCATTTCGCGAACGTTTTCCGCCGAAATCAACCGCTTACCGTCGAGTTCGCCTTCGTTCAGGTGCAACCGAATCCAGTTCGACAAATCGCGCACGCTGGCGTTTATCGAACCGGCGGGACCGACGTTGTCAATATTTCGCCAGGGCATCGTGTCAATCGTCGTTCCGCGTTTTTGGTGCGGAGTCGCGTGGTCGGCGGACTTTTCGGCGATGGCCGTGCTCAGACTGGCCGATTTCATTCCTAAAGGATCGAAGATGCGACGTTGTATAAACTCCTCCCAGCTTGAGCCGGCAGCGTTGCCAACCGCCAAACCAGCCGTCAAAAACATGATGTTCTGATATTGAAAAGTCGTGCGGAATCCGTAACTCAACGAAACGGATCCGATGCGACGAACTATCTCTTCCCGACTCCACGGCGAGGCGTACCAAAGCAGATCGTGTCGAATCAGCCCGGTTCGATGGGTGACAATATCGCGCAACGCGACGTTTTCATTAGCCAGCGGATCGCTCAACCGAAAATACGGCACATGCTTTCTGACAGGATCGTCCCAGTTTATTTTGCCGTCATCCACCAACATGGCCATCGCGCCAGTAGTGAAAGCTTTGGTCGTTGAACCGATGGCAAACACGGTGTCAGGCGTCACGGCTTCTTTGGTTTTCACATCACGCACGCCGTAACCTTTGATGAAGATGACTTGATCGTCTTTGATGACGACGATGGCTGCGCCGGGAGTTTGCCAAAACTTCACGGCATCATTCATCGCCGCGTCAATCCCTGGCGTGTCCCACTTTTGGGCAAACGCAGCCGAAACAAAAACAACGCAAACCAACACCGAGAAAAACAGCCTGTGTATTTTCTGAGCCATAAACTTTCCTTTCGTGTCAGATTGAAATTTGATGACTGGCAAATTAGCCATTATCCATTGCCCATTATCCGCCAGCTATTAACGGCCTTCTTTTGCCCTGACCGCCAACAATGGTCAATGCATAATCCTGCTTACTTCGCCGTGGAGTTTAACAGCCGCAATATCAGCCGTCTGACTTCTTCCGGCCTGCGTTCCGAAGCTCCGATCAACGTGGCTTCAACAAAACCGTTTTGATCAATGACGATGTGCGTAGGAAATGCCGAAGCATTGAATTGTCCGCTGATAATCTGTTCGGCGTTGGGAATAACCTGATACTCAAATGCCGTTGTCTTCAAAAATTCTCGCAACGTTTCAGAGCTGTCAAAGGAAGGCGCCAGAAAGACAACAGGTTTGCCGCTGAACTCTTTGACCAGTTCGTTCAAACGCGGAATCTCTTTGCGGCATGGGCTGCATCCGATGAACCACAAATTGACAACGACGATTTTGCCAGTCAGCGCGTTCAAGTCGTATCGCTTGCCATCCAACGCAGTCAGCTTGGCTTGCGGAGCAATCTGCTTCCAACTGCCGTTTGTTTTTTTGTCCCTGGTTGCGGCCAGCAGATATTCATCAAAACCAACCAGACTGCCGCGCCGACCTTTGTAAACTACTTTCAAACTCTCTTCGGCTTCCTGTGAACCGCGCCGCCAGGCTTCGATAAAAGCCGCTTCGGCAAAAGTGTTTTTGCCGATGGCTTGCAGGATTTTCGCTTGCAATAAAAAAGGGCCGAAATCATTTTCGCGGGCAAAGGCTTTTGCAGTTTCCACCGCCACCAAAGCTTCGTCAAATTGCTGCCGACGAAAGGCCAGATCGGCGCTCATTCGATAAGCTTCAGGCAACATCGCCCCTGATTGTTTGCCATTGATGTCGCCGTGAAACCGCAACTTGCCAGCCAGCAACAACTCAATCGCACGTTCAAGTGATGGCCTGACCTGGCCATAATTTTTATAACGATTCAAACAGGCCGCAGCCAAATTGAAATGCGGCAACGGATTTTCAGACTCCGCTCTTTGCCAGGAACTGGCTATGCGTTCGATCAATTCCAATGGCGCCTGGCTGTCTGCGGCCAAAGCCTGCATCGCTGAACGAGCAAAATCACTGGCCGGGTTTGCTTTGACGATTTCCAGCTTCAGCCGCGCGACTTCAATTGAGCCATTGCCGGGCGGCAAATTGGCCGCCTGTTCTTCATAATCCTTGACCGCCAATCCGGCAAACGGCGAATCCGCAAAATTTGCGGCCAATTTTCTAATCGCTTCGCGACTTTCGGCTTCGCGACCGGTTACCAAATAACCGAACGAAAGCGCATACAACAACTCTGCGCTTTCGGGTTTGCGGCTCAGCAACCGTATGTCGGTGCTGATTTCGCCAACGGCTTTTTTGGCGTCAATCAGCGCAGCCGTCTCCCACTTCATTCGATAAGCCGAATAGTTGTCGGGATAAAGCGCCATTTCCTGTTTGAAAAATTCCAGGTATCGCCCGGAAGAAATTTTGCTGAGCAAAGCGCCACGCGCCAACTGACCATCGTTGCGATAAACCGCCGAAGTCGTGTAAGCCCACTCATCCCAACCTTCAGTCAAGGTGATGAAGTGAACTCCGACTTCGGCAACATTGTCTTTCAACTTGAACTCGACGCGATGCTGCTTGCCAGCCTTGACCATTCGCAACGCAAGGTTTTCAGCGTGATCAGGAAACGCCAGCCGAACATAAACATAAACTTCATCCGTGGCGGAAAATTTCGCGCTCTGAGCCGAAGAATCATAAACAATCGTCAGTGTTTGTCCCCAACGTGGCTGAGCAGGTTGGAGGCTTGAAACCTGCGCCTGCGCGGCAGTAACAAAAAATAACAGCAAAATGACGGTGAGTTCTGTTCTTATTTTCATATCAAACTGCCGCAAAAAGTCTCATCTGGTTTTCGGTTGGTTTGGCTGATAGCAACGTTTTCAATTCATTTGGCCAACAATAATTTAACTTTTCGGTTACAACTCCCCACTTCTCAATTTCAACTTGTGCGTCGGCAATAAGCGACGCACTATCAATTCGGCTCAACAAAGCATTCAGGTCAATTCGCTGCAAAAGCTTTTTGGTAACTGGTCGTTTGGCGTCAGTGAACATCGCTGAATCAAGAAACGTGATCGTCAGCGGGTGATTGAGCAAGGCAGCGATCAGCGCAGCCTGTTCAGCCGAGTGGCATGCAATAAAGTAACTGGTGTCATCCAGCATCACAGGCTTGGCGTCAAACTGTCCGATAAAACGAAAGCGCGGCTGTTTATGCAAACCTGAAACTCCAACCTTGAATGGCGCAAAGGAGTAATCACCGATGCCAAAAATCGAAAACGGCGGTTGGGAATTGTAGATGGAAGATTTCCGTTTCAGGAAAGCTTCTGAATGATTGTTGAGATAACTCCAAAGCTCTGGCGCAGCAAAAGCCAGCCCGCGCGTGTCTTCACCAATTTTCCGTTGAGGGACGATTAACTGACGCCGCGCTTTACTAAAATCTCCTCGAAATAATTCGCTGCCTTTTATCAGTGGAAAGACGTAATCAGGCTCGACATCAACCTGTTCGCCCAGCTTATTTTTGAGTAACTCCCCTTCGATTTCCAGTTCAACCACAGAGGCGGCATCATGCTTTACGCCCTGACGCCAGGTCATCGGGCAAACGCCATCAACAAACTCCACTTGCTGATAAGCATCTCTGTTCATCACGACACGACTATTCACAACGCACATTGAAGTGACTGGTTGGGTCGCCTGCAGATCGGCAAAAACCTCCGCTTCGTAACGGCTGCATTTCTCGCTTCCGATTTCGACATAAAACAAACAAGCATCAACCGCCGCGCCAAAAAACTTTTGAGCATCAATTCGGCGCAACCAAGCTTGGGTCAGTGGAATTGATCGGTCGTGCAGGAAAAGCAGCACGTTTCGCGCAACGCTGGTCTTGCACAGCAAAGCAATCGTTGGCCGTTGATCGGCAAGTTCGGTGATTAGTTTGATCCAGATGAATTCGGTAAGGTCGAAATTCGCGCTGCCTGTAATTGCCTCAAGTCCCAGCAAATTCTTCAAATTTGATTTGCGCGGAAGGTTGAAACTCTCAAGCACACCCAATTCAGAATTCGTCACCCACGGAGGATTTCCAATCACGAGCAGCGGGCCATCTGTTCGCCACTTAATGTCATGCTTCAAGTTCAGATTGAACAAGCTCGCAGACTCGACAACGATTTCTGTTTGCTTTGATGAATTGATCCGGCGAGCAATTTCCAGGTGAGAATCTTGAATCTCAAAACCGCGAATCTCAGCCGGCGGTTTGGGGGAATCCAGCAAGCCACGAATGAAGTTTCCAACACCGCAAGTTGGCTCCAACGCACGAGTCCATTGCCAACTGTCTGCTTTCAAACAATTGAGCACAGCAGTCACCAGTTCCGGTGGTGTTTGAAAATCTCCGAATTCTCTAGCCATGTAAATCTTCGACTCCTGCCACTCCGCCATCGGTAGCCACGGTTACGACTCTTCCGTACTGTAATCTCCACTGCAATGCGTTCGAGACAGTCAGATAACCAAGTGATGGCGGCTCTCTCAAAATCCTTTCGGCCAACAAGCGGCGGCTCGCTGCATCCAGCGGCAAATTTCGATCTTCAAGAAAAGCATCCACGTCATCAACATTCCCGTTGTTGGCGCTAATCTCTCGCAATCCACGAGTGGTTTGATAATCGGCTGTTTGCTCTTTCGCCACAAAGACAGCGTGTTTGATGTTCAATTTCGCCGCGCGCTTTTTGGTGTCATCTGTCTTTTCGTAAACCAGCACCAGCAAATGATAGCCCAAACCATAAATTTTCTGACTGGCGTCACGAAAAGGACAGGACGATTGCGGCTGCTGAATCGAAGTGGATTTCAAATCAACTCCGAGTTCTGGAAAGTCAATTCCGCTGGCGGCACTGCCTTCGGAGTAAACAAACCTCTTGCCAAGAAAACCGTGAAAGCGTTTTTCGATCTCGGTTCCAACCGCTTTGCCGTCCGTCGCGCCGTAAAGTTTTGGTATGGTC
>JAGNMH010000136.1 GCA_017991275.1 Acidobacteriota bacterium | reverse complement strand
GGATGGTGATCTGGTCCGGTAGAGGGATCAGCGGAGTTCTGATTTCGGCTGATGGCACTGTTGATACATCGCGCCCCAACCTCCTCTATATATATCCGGACCCTTTGCCTCCCACAGTGCAACTAAATGCTGATATAGCCTTTGCTGGAAATGAATACTTTCTTGTCTGGAGCGAAACTGTTTACGTAAATCCAAACTCAACCACCTCGATGTTAAAAGCTATGCGGCTAAACACACAATTGGCTCGACTCGGTGGGCCAGTTACGTTGCGGACGACTGGGGTGGGAAGGCCAAGCGTGGCAACAGATGGCCAGAATTTTTTGGTTGCGGCAGGCAATCTCGGCTGGCTGGTAGCAAATGACGGGCAGGTAATATCCGCCGAACTGGCTCTGTCCACTTCAGGTGGCGCGGCAGATATTTGCTGGGATGGGATGAACTACTACATTGCCGGCTACAAGGAAAATTACACTCTTTTCGCCGCAAAAATTGCTCCGAATGGCAGACCAGCGGGAAACACAGAAGTTGAGCTAAAGCGATCTGATATCAATCTCTTGGTTACCGTTGCGCCCAAGCCAACTGGCGGAGTCCAAGTCGTATGGGTAACACAACAAATCTATAAACCGTTTGATGGCGCAGAAGGGTATTACTACTCTTCAGACCTTGATGTGCTAACCGCTGGCATGACGGCAAATGAAGTAGCAACACCTGTAAGCACTCTCGGTGTTAGCGCGCCACGCCAAAGCTTGCCACAAATGGCAGCGAGTGCTGATGGCTTCCTGCTGACTTACCGCAGTGAGGTATCGGGTGATTCGCGTATCATGGCAATTAAACTTAATGCAGACGGCCACCCCGTGGGTACTGAGCCGCTACAGTTGGACGGCGGCTACCCGGCAATTACTAATCCGGCAGTTGCCTGGAACGGGTCATCATATCTGGTGGTGTGGGAAAATTCTGACGAGCCGATGAGCGGATCCACCACGCAGCAAGGCACAATCTATGGGAAACGAATTAGGATGGACGGAACGGCGATTGATCAGGTTCCGTTCAGAATATCAAAAGGAAAGAACGCTCATGTTGCCTCTTTGAATGGTGAGTTTCTCGTCATCAGCAATTACCAATTCGACGGCTCTGTCGTTGCGACACGAATCAACAACAACGGCTTGATTTTGCAATCGTCAACCATTTCCCCTAATGACGTTGGCCTTAGTGGAAAGATGAGCCTTCCACGTATTGCGACTGTCGGTAGTCGCTGGTTGATGGTTTGGACAGGTATAGATTCTCTTGGCTGTAATTGCGTGTGGGGAACATTCATAACGCCCCAATTAACAGTAGATAAGGCATTCAAAATATCTGGGCCGCCTGGCGATTGCCACGCCAGTACCTGGGGCTTTGAACCGCAGATAGCTTCTTCCGGAGATTCCGCTCTGGTCGTTTACCGTGGGCGTTCAACAGCAGTAACTGAATTTGACCTGCTCTCAACTGGAGGCATATCGGCGCGTCATATCAAGGCCGATGGCAGTTTCGCCGATCAAAGCGACCGAGGTTTTATTGTTTCACCACAAGGGTTTGTACCGAGCGTTGCGTGGGATGGTTTTGGCTATCTCATCAACTGGTTGGATCCACGAAATGCTCTCTACCCCAAACTGAGCAGCGGAGACATTTTCGCGGCTCGAATCGCTACTGACGGTTCAATCAATGACACTAACGGTTTCGTGTTGGCCGATTCCCCTTTGGCAGAAGACAAGCCTACAGTGGCGGCACTCAATGGCATTGGCGTTTTCGCCTGGGCTGGTTTTCTCAACACATCGTCACACGCAACAATGCGAATTCATCTTAGAACTTTGCGCGGTGCATTTATCTCTCAGCCTGTCGCACCAACGCTCTTGTACAGTACGGTTTGGAGTTGGGATCAAGTGTCACTTCGGTGGAATGACAATTCAACAAACGAGGATGGATTCAAGATCGAGCGCTGTGTTGGTGATAACTGCACCAACTTTGTCCCTTTTGCCACAGTTGCAGCTAACACAACAAGCTTCACCAACACCGGATTAACAGGTAGAACCTGGTACCGCTATCGCGTGCGAGCGTTCAATCTCGCTGGAGAGTCAGTTCCCACGAACATAGAATCAGTGCTGACTAGCGAGCCTCCAAGCTTTTCAATTACTGGCCGATTAACAGACCGTGACGGCAGAGGGCTGGAAAATTACAGCATCGTGTTGACAGGTTCGCAAGGCGGGTTTGCACGCACTGATCGCAGTGGTTATTACCGATTGACCAGCGTCACAGCCGGAGGCAATTACCGCGTCACAGTGCAATCACCCGGGCCAAGAATCGGTTTTACAACTTACTATCCTAATCCTGGCTGGGTTGAGTTCAATTCCCTGACATCTAATCAATCGGCCAACTTTGCCTATAATCTGACTTCGCCCTGGGTTCCTCCAGGGGCGACACCGACACCGACTCCTACGCCAAGACCGACTCCTACGCCGACGCCACCGCCGGGCAATGATGCAACAATTCTCAACCCGAATTTCGATGAAGGCGGGGCGAACTGGACGACATCAGGCGCAGTCAGCTTCCCAAACGGCATTGCGCGATTCACTCCAACTACCAACTATTCACCGGCTTCGATCATTCAATGGGTGCAGTTGACTCAGGGAGCAACCTACGAAGTGTCAGCCGACATTACTGCGACGACAACGACTCGCCTGACCTTTGGCGTCAAGTTTGCTGAAGGTGAGAACATCATTATTGGCCCCTCTGCGCCATTCACAAATGTCACGCGGCCCACTAATGTTCGTGTGCGGCTATCGGTTCCAAGCGGAGTCAGTCAGGTTGGTTTCTTTGTGTTAGCCACCGGCTCAGTATCGAGCAACAGCCTGGCAACAGCAGATAATTTCCGATTGATGCGTGTGAATTGAGATGTAACCGTGCTCGCCAATGTTCATCTGGCTGGATGATTGGCGGGATGGATTGGTGGCTTGGCGCATATCAACGATGGGCTGACCGCATAGCACCGGATATGCGCCGAGTATCATCGGTTATACCAGCGAAGGTAAATTATGACTACGTTGCATATAACCGACCATACCATAGGCCATAATCAACCATACGACCGAGTGTCAACGATGCTATGTCAGGTAAGACTGATGTTACTCAATTGATGTTCGATGGCTTTCATCGCGGAATTTAGTTCTTCAAGTTTGGCTCCGCCGCCTTGAGCAAAGTCAGGCTTGCCGCCGCCGCGTCCACCAAGCTCCTCGCAGGCGACTTTCATCAAAGCATTCATATCCGCAGCCACATTCGCTGAGCGCGCAAAAACCAGTCGAGCCATTTCCGCTTCACGCACGGCCAGCAAAGCAATGACTCCGTCGCCATCAACCAGACGATGAGCAATCAGTTTCGCTTCTTCAAAGTCACGGTCGGTAAAAACCTTTTGAACAACTCGGATTGCATCAACCACTGCGGCTGAAGCCAGCAAGTTAGAGGCTTCGACTTTTGCGGCAAGCTCTGATAATTCGCGTACTCTGCGGGAAAGGCGTTTGCTTTCTTCGATCAATCGCACAACCGAAGCTTCGGCTTCTTCGCGGCCAACGCTGAGTTTCATCGCGACGGCTTCGGCGGATTTGTTCGCCAGTCGATAATCCCGCGCCACACGAGAGCCGCAGACGAAATGCAGCCGAGTCATTTTCTTTGCGCGTTCCCAGGCGCGAACGGCGATCAAGCCGACTTCGCCGGTGAGTTTGGCGTGCGTTCCTCCGCAGGGAGACCAGTCGAAACCGTCAATTTCGATCACGCGAATGCAATCGGTGATGAAGCTTTCTTTGCGGAGCGGAAGTTTGGCGGCTTGTTCGGGAGTGACTTCGTGAATGCGGATTTCGCGGTTGTCGAAGATGATGTTGTTTGCCAAATCTTCGGCGCGAATGATGGCTTGTTCAATTTCTTCCGGCTGAAGCTCCAGCGTCAGATCAATTTCAGTCAGGCGATCGTTGATGCGAAAGCCTTTGGTTTCGGCTCCGTAAAGCTGGAAGAAGGCTTGCGAAATGATGTGCTGGCCTGTGTGCTGTTGCATCATTTCGCGGCGATGCGGCCAGTCAACTTCGCAGGCGACTTCTTCGCCGACTGCGATTTCGGCGACTTGGCCAAGCTGATGAACGATTCGTCCATCGGCATCGGTTTGAACATCAACCACAGGCAGAGATTTGATCCAACCTTTATCCGCCGGCTGGCCGCCGCCTTCGGGGTATAAAGCAGTTTGGTCAAGCACCACTGCCGTTTTCCCATTTTGCGTGAACACGTCTTCTACCCGCGCGGTGAAATGCGTCAGGTGTGTATCATTCCAAAAAAGTTTGCTAGTCATAATTGTTTCGAAGGTCTGGTTACGCGATCAGGCCTTTCCTTACGGTCGGGCTGCTGACAGGTCGTACACAATTGCATACCGTTATAAGCCGACCAAGTCATTCGCCCTCTCACATCGGTGCAGAATGTCGGCGAAATCATAGTCGAGCGATTTTAATTTTGCTTCCGCAAAAGCAAATAAGCTAACGACGAAAGACAAAACTTGTCTCGTTAGGGTTGATGGCAGATAATCTCGGCGCAATCAAACCAACCGATTATTCAAAGCTATGGCAAAAAAAGGGAATGTTCTTGTAGTTGACGACGAAGAAGTCATGCGCGATGTGATGGAAAGCCTGCTGTCGCAGGACGGTTATCGCGTGGATTTGGCCAAAACCGGCGAAGAAGGCCTGTCACGTTTTGGCGAACGCGCTTATGAAACAGTGTTGCTGGACGTTTCCATGCCGGGCATAGGCGGGCTAAGAACTCTGGAAGAATTACTAAAACTCGACCGCGAAGCCGTTGTGATAATGATTACGGCTTATGCGACTTTTGACACGGCGATTGCTGCCTGGCAACTTGGCGCTTTTAATTGCATTCGCAAACCCTTCGAGAACGAACAGATTCTGAAAATGGTGGCCGCAGGCATCAGCCGCCGCCGTGGCGATGAAGAGCGCAGAGTTTTGCGGCGCACACTGAAAACCAGCGGCGACCGCAGCCGTATAGTCGGCACCTCTGTCCCGATGCGCGAAGTTTACGATCTGATCGAACAGGTCGCTCCGGCGCGCTCGACTGTTTTGATAACCGGCGAATCAGGAACCGGAAAAGAAGTCGTCGCCCGCACTATTCACTTTTCCAGTCCGCGAGCCGAATCCGGTCAGTTCGTTGCCGTTAATTGCAGCAACATCCCATCTGAATTGCTGGAATCTGAATTGTTTGGCCACACCAAGGGAGCTTTTACGGGGGCAGTCGCTGCCAAAAAAGGGCTATTTGAAGTCGCCGACGCCGGTTCCATCTTTCTGGACGAAATCAGCACTATTCCACCGGAAACCCAAGCCAGATTATTACGAGTAATCCAGGAGCGAGAATTCACTCCGCTGGGAGAAACTCAACCGCGCAAGGTTGATGTTCGCATCATCGCTGCTACCAACACGGACTTGCAGCGTGCGGTCAAATCTGGCGATTTCCGAGAAGATTTGTTTTACCGCCTGAACGTCATCAACATTCATCTGCCGCCGCTCAGAAATCGCAAGGAAGATATTCTGCCATTGGCGCAGCACTTCATTCGCAAATACAACGAGGAAAATGGCCGCTCGATCTCTGAACAATTTTCGCCTGAAGTTCTAAAAAAATTGGAGAGTTATCCCTGGCCCGGCAATGTGCGCGAACTGGAGGCGACCGTCGAACGCGCGGTTATCATTGCCCGCGGAACAGAAATGACAGTCGAATGCTTGCGGGAAGAAATCGTTAACCCAAACGCTGCCAATTCACACTCAGGCCCGCTGGATTCAATGGCGACGCTGGACATTGCTCAAGGTATTTCGTTTTATGACGAAGTTTCCCGTTTTGAAATTGATCTGATTCGTCACGCTCTGGATTTGACCGGCGGCCACCAAAGCAGGGCCGCAAAATTGTTGGGCATGAACAACACCACGCTCAACAGCAAGATCAAGGTTTACAACATCAAAGTCTGAACCGATTAATGCCTGAAACTAAGTTGGTCTATCCAACGTCTTCAGGCTCGACCCACTTAATTTCGTTAGTTTTTTGGCAAGCGGGCAATCCGCTGTGCTTGCGATTTCCATCCTAAAACCAGAAAGGAACTTAAACAGATATGAAACAGGACAAAATTACTCGACGAAAATTCGTCGCAAGTACGGCTGGAGTCACGCTGGGAGCGATGATCGTGCCGCGGCATGTGCTTGGCGGGGTTGGCTACATTGCACCCAGTGATACGGTCAACTTCGCGTTGATCGGTTGCGGCGGACAAGGCAGAACCGATTCCGGCGAACTCGTCGCTGGAGGCCAGAACCTGGTCGCGCTCTGCGACGTGGACTACGGATATGTTGATAACCAGGTGGCCAGCCTCACCAGACAGCGAACTGGAGGCGGCAGACCCGGTGGTGGTAATCCAAATGCTCCTCAACCAACTGAAGCCCAACTGACAGCCATGCAAAAAGCGGCTGAAGAACGAATGGCTCAAGCCGTCAAATTGCAGGGAGCTTACAAAAACGCCAAGCGTCACACCGACTTCCGCAAGATGCTGGAAACCCAAAAAGACATTGATGCAATTGTCGTTGCGACTCCCGATCATCTGCATGCAACGATTGCGAAGACTGCGATGGAACTGGGCAAGCATGCTTATGTCGAGAAGCCGTTGACGTGGTCAATTCAGGAAGCTCGCGTATTGCGCGAAGTCGCCGCCCGCACCAAGGTCGTCACTCAAATGGGTAACATGGGACATTCCAGCGAAGGCGCGGCTCTGGTTAATGAATGGATTCAGGCAGGCATCATCGGTCAGATCAAGGAAGTCAACGTGTGGACAAATCGTCCGCTTGGTTTCTGGCCGCAAGGCGTTCCGCGCCCGACCAAAGTTACCGCCGCAGCCGATGCGCCAGCCGGTGGAAATCAGTTCGGCACCGATTGGACGGCGCGCACAGTCAACAAAGCTTTGGCAGGAGCGATGGAGGGTAATTATCCAGTGCCGAGCGGATTGGAATGGGACCTGTTCCTCGGCCCAGCGCCGCAGGTTGATTACCATCCGATCTACCACCCGTTCAACTGGCGCGGTTGGCTGGATTGGGGAACAGGTGCGATTGGCGATATGGCCGCTCACTTGATTGACCATCCGTACTGGGCGCTGGGCCTGACTTACCCAACCAGCGTCGAAGCCACTTTCACTCCGTTCGGCGTAGACCTGAAAAACAATCGAGTCAGTTACCCGATGGGTTCGCATGTCGTTTACCACTTCCCGGCTCGCGGCAAACAACCGCCCGTCAAGCTGACCTGGATGGATGGTGGATTGATGCCTGCTCGTCCCGATGCTCTGCCGGATGATGTCCAACTGGACGGCGGCGGCGGCGCAATCTTCATCGGCGAAAAAGGCATTCTGGTTCATGGCACCTACGCCTCCAACCCGAAGCTTTACCCGATGTCATTGATGGAAGCGGCGGCCAAAGTGCCGAAGACTTCTTTCCGCGTCGCCCGTCGTGGCGAAGGTCAGTTCGCCGAAGCTCTGCACCGCATGAACTGGATCAACGCTATCAAGGGCAAAGAAAAAGCGACTTGTCCGTTTGAGTATGCGACTCGCCTGACCGAAACCATGCTACTCGGCGTGGTGGCGATGAAGACCGGCCAGAGCAAGAAGATTTACTACGACGGAGAAAAAGGCGTCATCACCAACAACAACGACGCCAACCAGTATTTGCAACGCGAATACCGCAAGGGTTGGACTCTATAACTGAAAACAAATCAGAACGAAACGGGCAGGCTTGACGAAACCGACCTGCCCGTTTCGCAACCTCCTTCAAGCCGAATTCATCGGCAAATTCTGAGATCAAAGCCAATCGCTGTTTTCGAAGCCTGCTGATTTTTCAGGCATCGTAATCAGATCGTGTGCGCTTCTGGCGACTGGCTTGACCGATTCGTGATAACCACAAAAGGATAAAATATGTATTCGAGAAGAGATTTCGGAAAGATAGTCGCCGCCGGATTGCCGCTTGCGGCTTTTGCGCCGAATTTTGCATTCGGCCAGATCAATCCAAAAGTGAACGGCGTTCGCATCGGCATTCAGTCCTATAGCTTCCGCAATTTGTCGTTGGATGACGCTATCAAGGCAATGGCGGCAATTGGCATAGGCGAATGCGAACTGTTTTCCGGCCACGTTGAACCACGCCCGCAAGGTATGGGCGGCCCTGGCGGGCCAGGCGGTGCAAGACCTCCACAAGGCCCTCCGGGAGCAGGTGGCCCGCCGCCGGGCGGAGGTCGGCAAATGACTCCTGAAATGCGCGAAGCCATGAAGAAGCGTCAGGAAGAAACTCGCAAATGGAGGCTGACCGTGCCGATGGATCATTTCACCGGCATCAAAGCCAAATTCGCTGCGGCGGGAATCAAGATTCAAGCCTACAATTTGAGCTTCAATGACAGTTTCAACGATGATGAAATTGATCGCGGCTTTCTGATGGCAAAAGCCTTGGGCGTCAAACTCATCACCGCGTCTTCAACTCTCACCACTGCAAAACGAGTCGCGCCTTTTGCCGACAAACACAAAATCAGTGTGGCCATGCACGGTCATTCCAACATCAAAGACCCCAACGAATTTGCCAAACCGGAAAGTTTCGCGGCGGCATTGGCTATGTCGAAATACTTCGCAGTCAATCTGGACATCGGCCATTTCTTCGCGGCGGGTTTTGACCCTATTGCTTACATCGAACAAAACCACGCGCGCATTTCCAACCTGCACCTGAAAGATCGCAAGAAAGACGACGGCCCAAACGTCCCCTGGGGACAGGGCGACACGCCGATCAAGCAGGTGCTTCAGTTGTTGAAAAAGAAAAAGCTGAACATCCCAGCCAACATCGAATACGAATATCGTGGCGAAGACGCGGTGGCTGAAGTCAAAAAATGCTTCCAATTCTGCAAGGACGCTCTTGCATAAACCAACTCAACTTCCCTGTTCGCAGTACTATCCGCGTGGTCTGTTCGCTGTGGAATTTTTCAACAAGGAGAAAATCCAATGAATCGCAAAACTCTGTTTCTTTCGATGTTCCTGACTCTGGCGCTGACTGCGCTGGCGTTTGCTGCTGATGCTTCCGGCAAATGGACTGCCCAGGTTCCGGGACGCGGCGGCCAAACAGCAGAAAACACTTTCAACCTGAAAGTCGAAGGCGACAAGGTCACCGGAACAATCACCAGCCCCCAGGGCGAGACCGCAATCTCTGACGGTAAAGTGAGCGGCGACGATATTTCATTCGCCGTAACGCGCGAGGTTCAGGGCAACACATTCAAGATCGTCTACAAAGGAAAAGTTTCCGGCGACGAAATTAAATTCACCCGAACGATCGAAGGCAGAGACGTGCCCCCGACCGAATTCACGGCTAAGAAAGCCAAGTAACAGTTGGGTTTAGAGTCCAAGCTTTGACTTGTTTACTTTAGCTTCAGGTCGAGGCTTGGCCTCTAACTTTTATCATCAACAGTACCAAGCCTGCTTAGATGAATCACGATTACGCCAACCTGACAGCCATAATCACCGGCGGCGCAAGCGGCATAGGCTTAGCAACCGCTCAACTGCTACACCAACGAGGCGCTCGCGTAGCCATCGTTGATCTCCAGGCCGACAAAGGAGCTGAAGCTCTTAACTCGCTCAACAATTCAAACCGCGCAATCTTCATTCAAGCAAATCTGGCAATTCCAGAAGAAGCCGACCGCGTTGTCGCCGAAACCGTCAAAGCCTTCGGTCAAC
>JAGNMH010000828.1 GCA_017991275.1 Acidobacteriota bacterium | reverse complement strand
GACCTAGCTCGTGCATCGCCGCCGAAGCCGAAGACAATTGCCCCTTGCCACCATCAATGAAAACAAGATCGGGCAATCGCTTTTCCTCTTTCATCAACCGCGAATATCGCCGGTAAACGGCTTCGCGCATTGAAGCGAAATCATCCGCGCCTTCCACGGTCTTTATGATGAACTTGCGGTAATCGGACTTTTTCATTTCGCCGCCTTCGCAGACCACCATTCCGGCGACGTTTTCCGAACCCTGAATGTTCGAGATGTCGAACGACTCGATTCGCTGAGGCACGGCAGGCAAACCCAGCAGCTCCTGCAACTCGACCAGAACTTTCGACCAATCGGGTTTGATGACTCTGAATCGTTGATCGAATCCGATCTTGGCATTCTTTTCGACCAGATCAATCATCTCGCGTTTGGTTCCACGCTGAGGGTCGAGAATGCGAACCCGGCGACCGCGTTTTTCAGTCAGAGCTTCTTCCAGCAGCGCGCGGTCTTCCCAATCAACAGGCACGTGGATTTCCAGCGGGATGTAATTTCCTATGGTGTAATACTGCCCCAGAACCTGGCCCAGAAATTCGCTGGGGTTGAAACCGTCAACGGCAATGTCTTCCCAGTAAAACTCTCGGCGGCCAATGATGCGACCTTCGCGCATGGTGAAAAGCTGCAACGCCAACTGATTGCCGTCGCGGTGATAACCGAAAATGTCCACGTCTAATTCCGTGTCGCCCATCATCTTCTGGTTTTCGCTGAGAGCGCGAACCGTCTTCAGCAAGTCTCGATATTTCGCCGCCTGCTCGAACTTCAGTTCTTCAGAAGCCTGAAGCATTCGCGCTTCCAGCCGGTCTGCCAATTCTTTGTCCTTGCCTTCCAACAGCAACAGCACGTCGCTGACGGTTTCGCGGTAAAGGTCTGGTTTGCACAAATCCTTCTGGCAAGGCGCGGCGCAACGCTTGATCTGAAATTCCATGCAAGGTCGTTTGGCGCGTTTGTAAATTTCAAAGACTTCGTCAGAGCAGGTTCGCATCTGGAATTCGCGGTTAATCAGCTTGACGGTTTTGTCGGCCAACGAAGCGGGCAGGTAAGGGCCGAAATATGCCGAACCGTCTTTTTCAACCTGCCGGGTTTTGAAAATGCGCGGGAACTCTTCCTGTGTGGTCATCTTCAGATGCGGATAAGACTTGTCGTCTTTCAGCATGACGTTGTAACGCGGTTTGTGCCGTTTGATCAGATTCGATTCCAGCACCAGGGCTTCGACTTCGGTATCGGTGACGATAAATTCGACATCTGCTATGCGCGAAACCAACTCTTGAGTCTTGGCATCCATCGCCCGCGAACTTTGAAAATACTGGCGCACTCGATTGCGAAGCGACTTCGCCTTGCCGATGTAAATGATCTGCCCACGTATGTTTTTGTGGATGTACACGCCGGGTTGCGTTGGCAGGTTGTTCAGCTTTTCGTCGAGCGTCATGGCTATAATTCACCACATCGGCTCCGAGAAAACAAAGCAAAGTAAAACGGATTTCCCGCCCGCCACGCAGTCGCGGAAACCACAATGTCGGTGGTAAGCTCACGAACGAGGAATAAACAATGCGCTTAACCAAATACTCGAAATGGACTGGGCAAAGTTGGGACGACATCAGCTTGGAAGAATTGATGGCGGCTCTGACCGATCATCTGCTGCGCAGCGGGTATGAGGATCAGTTCCGCAATCAATTTCGTCGCAGTTGGCCGGATGGCCTGGACGACGATTTTGACCGTCCCGATCCGCAAGACGCTTTGGAGCAATTGCGGCAGGCGATCAAGCAGGCGCTGCGAGATTCCGGTTTGCTGGATCAAGAACAGTTCAACCAGCTTTTCGATGAACAAGGCAACGCGCGCGATCATCGCCTGGACGAATTGATTGATCGTTTGATTCAGCGGTTGTTGCAGGAAGGTTATTTGAACGCGCAAGGCGATCAGGAAGCGATTGACGGTTTGTTCGGCGACGGTCAGGGTGAACGCGCCAAACAGCAACCGCAAACCGGAAAGGGTGAGACCGGCGAGTTCAACAAGCCCAATATCAAGTTTGAAGTCACTGACAAAGGCATTGATTTTCTAGGCTACAAGACGCTCAAAAACCTGATGTCTGGACTGGGCAAATCCGCGCTGGGTCGCCACGACACCAAATACCTTTCAACCGGCGTCGAAGCTTACGAATCCTCAAAGCCTTATGAATTCGGCGACTCAATGAACCTGGACGTGACGGCTACTTTGATGAATGCGATTGGCCGCGCCGGAGCATCTGGAAGCTTGGGCGTGCCGCTGAATCTGGAATACAAGGATTTGATGGTGCATCAGTCGGAATACCAATCGTCATGCGCAACTGTGCTGATGCTGGATTGTTCGCATTCGATGATTTTGTACGGCGAAGACCGCTTCACACCCGCAAAACGAGTGACGCTGGCTTTGTCGCATTTGATTCGCACTCAGTACCCGGGCGATTCGCTGAAGCTGGTGCTTTTCCACGATTCCGCCGAAGAAGTTCCGCTTGCCAAACTGGCCAGCGTGCAGGTCGGGCCTTATCACACCAACACTTGCGAAGGCTTGAAATTGGCTCGGCGGTTGTTGATGGCCGAACGCAAAGACATGCGCCAGATCATTATGATCACCGACGGCAAACCTTCGGCGCTGTTTGTGGACGAG
>JAGNMH010000135.1 GCA_017991275.1 Acidobacteriota bacterium | reverse complement strand
GACTTGGTTGGCCTTGTCCCTGTTGTCGCTCCTGCCTGCCACCGGCTTCAGGTTGACCAGCAGCCTGATTCGGTTGAGCGCCTTGCTTGTTTTCAGCAGGTTGAGCAGCCGGTTGAGCCTGATCCTGACCGCCGCGCAGACCTCGCATAATTTCCCGTATCTTTTCGGGCGTCATATCTTTCGGCGAAAAGCGAAGCGCGGAATTTGGCAGCCTGATAACTGCTTTGCGTTCGGCAACGGCGAAAGTCAGGTTGGCCGTCATTCCTGGCAGCAATTTCAGATCGGGATTCTGCACATTGATGACAACGTTATATGTGACCACGTTCTGAACATTCTGCGGGCTGAGACGGATTTCCTTGATCTCGCCCTCAAACCTGCGTCCGGTATAAGCATCAACGGTAAATGAAACCTTGTTCTCTTGATTGATTGCTCCAATGTCGGCCTGGTCAATGTTGGCGATGACCTGCATCTGAGTCAGGTCGTTGGCGATGGTAAACAAAACCGGAGCCGAAAGACTGGCCGCCACTGTTTGACCAACGTCCACGTTACGCGAAACAACCACGCCGTCAATCGGAGAAGTAATTGTCGTGTGACTCAGATTTACTTCGGCCAGTTTCAACGAAGCTTCGGCTTGTTTGACCTGTGCCTGTGTTTGCTTGACCTGCGCTTCGGCTCCGGCCAGACCGGCAGTGGAAGAAGATTGTTCACTGGAACGAGCCTGATCTACCTGAGCCGAAGCCTGCTTGTAACGAGCCTCAGCAGATCGGTAATTTGTTCGAGCCGATTCAAGATCGCGTTCGGGAACCAGTCCGCCTGCTGCCAAAACCTCCTGCCGTTTCAGCAGGCTTGCCGTGTCGTCAAGCTGCGCTTTCAGCGCCGCAAGGTTGGCGCTGGCGCTGGACACGCCTGCCTGCAAATTTTGGACGTTGGATTTGGCCGCCAATAATTTGGCCTGAGCGTCGGCGGCGCTGGCGCGAGCCTGCTCCAAATTGGCGCGCTGTGAAGCGACCTGCGCCTGCAAAATCGAAGGATCAAGTTGCGCAACGACCTGTCCTTTATGGACTTTTGTATTGAAATCAGCATTCAAGGACTGAATGGTTCCCGATACCTGACTTCCGACTTGCACTGTCGTCACGGCTTGCAGTGTGCCGGTGGCAAAAACACTATTGCGAATATCACCGCGTTCAATTTTGGCGGTTAAGTACTCTTCGGCGCTGGCTTCTCGTTTGCCAAAGAAGTACCAGCCAACCGTCCCCAACACAGCCAGCGAAATCACAGTTATAGAAATCTGTTTCCCAGAAAATTTAAGTTTCATATGGATTCTCCACACTGACAGACAGGCTTTTGCGCTTTCCGGTTACGCAGACTTTTTCAACTCTTTTACGTTTAAGAATTTTTTTGCCTGGGCGTTGGCTGTTTTCTCCCTGCTTTGACCCGATTATGCGTCCTCAACTGAGCCACCGATCCAGATTTTCAGCCACAAAGCCGTCATCGTTCAATTGCCGATAGCTGACACAAATGCGGTCAATTTCTTCCATCTGTCCGGGTGATAGGTCTTCGCGCGGATCAATGCACCAGCGCCCAGCCATTAAACCTTGCCGCCTCAAAACTTCGTGCAACCCGGCGATACAGCCTGCAAAATTATTCTTCACGTCGAACAGCGCTGCGTTGGCATCGGTCGTTTCAGCCGAACGCGCCAACAAATCGAACGTGCCTTTTTCATCGCGTTTGCAGGTTTTGACCGCTTCAAGCAATTCAACCGCTCGCCGAGTCCATACCGCCCAATGCCCCAGCAAACCACCTGCAAAATGGAGTCGCTCGCCGTTTACCAGACGAAATTCAGTCAACAAGTCGGCGACGATGTTGTCGTCGTTGCCGGTGTATAGGGTGATTTCATTTTGGCGACCGCTAGCGGCCAAAGCCCGAACAACATCCAGAGTTTGATAACGGTTGAAGGGAGCGATTTTCACCGCCGCGACGTTTTCAATTTCAAAAAAGGCTCGCCAGAAATCGTAATCCAACAATCGCCCACCAACCGCCGGTTGCAGATAAAACCCAAACAGAGGAATCGCTTCTGCAACCTGGTGGCAGTGTGCGATCAATTGTTCAGCCGTCGCATCACGCAAAGCCGCCAGGCTCAGCAAGCCAATGTCGTAACCGGATTCCCGCGCAAACTCCGCTTCGGCAACTGCCTGACTGGTTGCGCCGCAAACTCCGGCAATTTTGATAATTCGTCGCCCGCTTCCCTGCTCCCATTCGCGCGCGGCTTCCAGCGCCAGTTGCAGCACCGGTCGAAATAAGCCGACATTTGCGTCACGAATGGCAAACTGAGTTGTGTGGACTCCCACTGCAATACCGCCCGCTCCAGCGTCGCAGTAATAACGCGTCAAAGCGCGTTGGCGGCGCTCGTCCAGCCTGCGAGCTTCAGTTAACACCAGTGGATGCGCCGGGATCACCACGCCATCGCGCAACCTATCACTCGCTTCAGGATCAATTTTCTGAAATGTCATCACTTAAAACTTTCCGTCAACAACTTCAAATTTCGTCGGCTTGTTCAAACTCCTGCCGCCGAGTTCAACCCAACAAGCAACCAGTTCCATCAACTCTTGCAGTTTCATTTCGGCTTCGCCCAGCAATTGCCGACATTCCGCAGAATTGTTGAGCAGCGCGATGCCTGAATCCAGACCGCTGAAAATCGCCTGTCGCCGAAAACGTTGCGCGAAAAACTCCGCAGCTTGTTTGACAGAAACGATTTCGCCGCCGGTCACGTTCAACAGGCGCGGCGGAGCTTCACACAACCTCAGACTTCGCAGCGCATAAGAGTTCGCATCGCCTTGCCAGATGACGTTGAAATGCGAAACCGTCAGATCAATCGGTTGGCCGTCAAAGACCTTTCGAGCAATATCCACCAACACTCCGTAGCGCAAATCCACAGCGTAATTCAGCCTGAACATCAAACAAGGGGTTCCGAGTTCACGCGAAAAATATTCAAAGACTCGTTCGCGCGCCAAACACGATTGAGCGTATTCGCCTCGCGGTTCGAGCGCGTCGCTTTCCACGGCTCCGCCAGTCGCCGGACTGACAAACGGATAAACATTGCCTGTGGAGAAAACTACAATCCTCGAAGTGTGATAACGATAAGCGACATAAGCCGGAACAATGGCGTTGCTGGCCCAGGTCAAATCAGTTCTATCCGTCGAGCCAAACTTCCGGCCCGCCAGATACAAAACGTTTTGGCAATCCGGCAGCCGGTCAACTTCATCGCGGTTGAGCAAATTGCAAGAGACAGTTTCGACTCCAGATTCTTCCAGTTCTTGCCGAGCTTCGTCGGATGAAAAGCGTGAAACTGCGATCACTCGATTCCTTGCACTCGCGGCTTCCAACGCGCGTTTGCATCGCCTGGCCAGCGAAGGCCCCATCTTGCCGCCAGCGCCCAACACCATCACGTCGCCATCCAAACGGTGCATGAACTCAATGTCACGCTCGCTGGGCATTGACAGTTTTTCTTCCAGTTGTTCTTCAGTTTCGATCATCGGAATGGGTAAACATCTTATTCACGACTGTTGGTTTGGGGAAGGAGCCGTTCTACCTGTCGGCTAATGGTTAATGGGCAATGGCCAATTTTGGCGGTTGTGGTTCATCCAAACTCGGGTCCCAGAATCGCAAATTGCTTTTCAGGCCTTCCCGGTCGAACAACTTTGCCGCGAAACATGCGAATGAATGGCCGTTGCTCTTTGAACCCCACAGATTCCAGCCAGCGCAACCACTCAGGTTCGTGATGAGCAGCATCAACGATGAATGATTTCCCTGATTGTTCGGCCAAACACGCTAAAACCAACTGTCTGGCCGACTGAACATCTTCGGCAACAACCGGCCCCAAGTGTTCAAAGTTGAATCCATGTCGGCCAAGCGCGTAGCCAGCAATGTTGTTACCACGCGGCAAGACCCAGGCGAGTTCAGGCGCTCCGGCAAACAACCATTCCAACATCAACCTTCGGTCAGCGCCAAAAACCGTTCGATCCAGCTCTAACACTTGCGCCAAGTCGGCCTCGGTCATTTGTCTGGCCGAATTGCTTTCGTCCGGCAAAAAGCCAGTAACAACTGCTTCCATTCGGCTTAATCCGCATTCATCCACAAAGCCAAGTTTCAAGTAAATTTCGTGACCAGCGGGCGTGGCGTCCAATCCAATCAACGGCTGATCTTTCAAAACTCTCAGGGCTTCGTTCAGTAAAGCAGCGCCGATGCCTTGCCTACGCTCAGCCGGATCAACCAACACCATCCCTATCCAACTGATGCAATGCTGATAGCTGACCGTTGTCACAGTTCCAACGACTTGATCGTTCTTAACCGCAACCCGGCAACCCGCCGGGTCGAGCTTCAGAAACAATTCCCAATCACGCTGTAATTGATTCCAACGAGCCGACCGGCAAAGCGCCAGTCCAGCCGGAATGTCTCCAGCGGTCATTGCGCGAAGTTGAAGTGCATCGTCAGGCATCTGCGTGCTTTGGCTTTCTGGGAAGGAAGGCAACCGCCAATGCTCCAAGCAAGGCAAGGCCAATCATCAGCATAAAACCTTTGGCGTAATTAGGGTTTTGATCGCGCAATCTGCCGACCAGTTTCGGAACCCAGGCCTCGGCCAAACCGTCAACAACGATAATCAACCCCATCACTCTGCCCATGACACGAACGCCGAAAAGCTCCGCGGCCATCAGCGGAATAATCATGTAATCGCCACCCATGCCGATGCCGAAAACTATGGCGAACAGGTAAATCGCTCCTGGTTCCTGAATGAAAAACAGCAGCGGAATACCGCAGGCCACCAGCAGGTAAATCAAAATCATGACGTACTTTTTCGGGAAGCGGTCGGCCAGCCAGCCCATCAAAACTCTGCCTGCGTTGCTGGTAAATAAAACCAAAGCAATGACGTTTGCGGCAGTGCTTTGATCGAATCCATTATCGCGCGTCAGGAAAAGTTTCAGATGCTGATTTGTTGCTCCAACCGCTCCGATTGAACAAAGGCTGCCGATTGCCAGCAGGTAAAACGAAGGGCTTCGCAGGATTTCTCCCAATGGCGCAGTCGGGACCTGGCTGTCCTTTTGTTGAAATTCTTCTGACTTGTCGCCGACCATCAAAGTCAGCGGCAAGGCCACGGCTGCCATCAAAACTCCCAAACACAACAACGCGGTTTGCCAGCCAAATCTGCCAGTCAACCAGGAAGCCATTTTGACTGTGATCGCTCCGCCAAGTCCGATTCCAAGATAAGCAAAGCCCATTGCTTTACCGCGAGACTCCTTGAACCAGCGCGACAGCAAAACCTGATTCGGCAATGGCCCGGCGCAAACATAGCCCAATGCATTGAAAATAAAGCAGGCGTAAAACAACGGCAGCGAGTTGACGTACCCCAAACCTATGATCGAAATCGCGCCGAGCAAAATACCCAAGATCATCAATCGCTTCAGGCCGAACCGATCAATGATCCACCCGGCGGCAAAACCAAACAGCGGCAAAACCAAGGTCTTGCCAAAAGTGTTGCCGGAGGTCACCTGTTCACGCGACCAGCCAAACTCTTTGACAAAGAAATCATAAAAAAACGGCGGGCCGTAAAAGGCTATGCCGACCAGCGCGTACAAGTTCATAAACGAAGTCAGCGCAACAAAGCGCTGCTTGCCTTGTGTGAGTTCAGACATTGAAGTGATTGCTCCTGAGTGTGGGCGGGTCAGTACCGCGCGGGTAGCAAGCGGTTTGCGATGCACCCCACTCCTTACCGGTCGCGGTACCGACTCGTTTTTATTGCAGCCTGCCAGCCGGTCGAACGTTTTTGCCCTCGCGTTTAGTGAGGGAATCGCCCAAATCTTCGCGAGCGCGTTCCACAAAAGCCATCAACCGTTTGACGATTTCGGGATGTTTATCGGCCAGATTGGTCGTTTCGCCGATGTCGGCTTCCAGATCGTAAAGCGACAGTTCAATTTTCGGATAACTGTCTTTGCCGGGTTTGCCATCGGCTCCGGGCGTTTCTATGAAGCGATAGGTGTGCGGCAAATGCAGTTTCCATTTGCCGCTGCGAACTGCTTGCAGCTCTTTGCCCCAATAAAAATACAGCGCGTCATGAGGACTTTTCGTTTTCTTGCCTGACAGAATCGGCCAGATGTTCAGGCCGTCAATGATGCGATCTTTCGGAACTTCAGCGCCGATCAGCCCGGCCAGCGTAGGCAGCATATCTATGTTCATAACCGGCTGACTGCTAACGGTTCCGGCTGGGATTTTCCCCGGCCAGCGAGCGATAAAAGCCACGCGCACTCCCCCATCCATTTCTGTTCCCTTGCCTTCGCGCAGTGGTTTTGCCGAACCGGCGTGGTTGCCGTAACTCAGCCACGGCCCGTTGTCTGAAGTGAAAATAACCAGAGTGTTGTCATCCAACTTCAACCGCTTGAGCGTCGCCAACACCTGCCCAACCGACCAATCAATTTCTTCAACCACGTCGCCGAACAATCCGCGTTTGGTTTTGCCTTTGAACTTGTCGGAAACGAACAACGGGACATGAGGCATAGTGTGCGGCACGTACAGAAAGAAAGGTTTGTCCTTGTTCCTTTCGATGAAGCTGACGGCGTGCTCGGTGTACTGAGTCGTCAGTTGCGATTGATCCGGCATCAACTTAACGACCTTGTCGTTTTCGATCAACGGCAGGTCTGGATAAGTTCCGGTTGGATGCTTCGGCCACATGTCATTCGAGTAAGGCAAACCGAAGTATTCATCAAAACCATGCCTGGTCGGCAGAAACTGCGGTAAGTGGCCCAGATGCCATTTGCCGTAAATCGCCGTCGCGTAATTACGCGATTTGAAAACTTCGCCCAGCGTGGTTTCATCAGCGTTGATTCCGTAATTGGCTCTATGATCCAACGCACCCTGAATGCCCACGCGGTTGGAATAACACCCGGTTAGCAGCGCCGCACGCGATGCCGAACACACTGCTTGAGTTACATAAAAACTGGTCAGCCGAATTCCTTCGCCAGCCATTCGGTCAATGTTTGGCGTCGAATATCCCATTGTCGCTTTGTTCTGATTGAAGCTGCCGACATCCGCATAACCAAGGTCGTCAATGTAAAAAAGCACGACGTTCGGCTGGCGAACCGTTGTGGTTTTCTGAGCTTGAGCGCCGAAGCTCAAACAAACGAATAGAAAAAACAGCAAAGCTTTGATTTTCATTTTTTTGATCTCTCCGATCCACTTATTTGATGTTGACGCTCAAAGTGTTGGCAGTCTTGAACCCGGCGGTCATCACGATATTGACGTTTCCTCGACCAACCAGGCTGCGCGGCAAAGGGCCAACGTTGCATTGATCCAAACCGGCAAAACCTTCGACTGCGGCATAACCCAGCACAGACACGTTAGCTCCGCCAATCGTAACTCCAATAGTTGCAGGTGGAACCAAGCCTCGAAAACCTGTGCCGAAAAGCAGCAAATAAACTTGATCGGAGGCATTTCCCAAATCAGGTCCCAGATCAATCGGCACTGCGACCTGGCTGCCACCTTCGGCGCGTGAAACCGGTTCGAAGCTTTGCTGGCCGTTGCGAATGCGTAGCGCTACGGCAGCGGCGACACCTTGTCCATTTGAATTTGCAGCGAACAAAGCCGGAGCGGAAGTTTCAACCGTGATTGCGCCTTGAGCTACGTCGTTGTTACTGCGGCGAACAAAGATTGTCGTGGCTCCGGGAAACAGACCTTGCGGAACCAGATAATTGATCTGTTCGGGCGAAACAAAAAACAAAGGAGCTGGGCGTTCGACGTTGAATGCGTCCCGAATAATGACCTGCGTGCCATCTAAAATTGTAGGCAACGGCACTGCCGAAGCCGCCGCAACATTCTGCGAAAAGCCGGAACCGAAAGCAGCCGCTATAGTTTCAGGAGCCAGCGCACCCGAAGCGTAGCTGGCCGCCGAAACGCTGGCAACATTTGGCAACGCCGGAGCGGATTGCAGGCTGGCGCTGGTGACATAAATGAAATCGCCCGATTGCGCACTGTTGCCATTGGCCGCATTGCCCGAAGCATGAAAAGTTACACGGCCCACAGTTTGCGACGGAGCCTTCCAGCGCATCATCCAACTTCCCTGATTCGTTCCGCTTGGAGCAGTTCCGGCTCCAGTGTGGAAGATGTACTCGCGCTGACTGTTGCCGACAAAGGTGGTTATTTTCTGCGTGCGCGTGTCGTCAATCACCAGGAGTTCTCCGGCTTTGCGCCCTTGTGCATCCAGCGCCGTTAATTGAAAGCCGAAACGCGCCCGGTTGGGCTGGCTAAGCGTAACCGTCAAATTGATTTCCTGATCCGGGCGATATGCGGCTGGCAATCCGCCAATTGCCAGCGTGCCCAGGTTACTGTTGATGTCGTTGCCGGTGTGGCAACCGCTGGATGAACAATCGGATTCTCCGGGAGCGCCAGTCAGCCCAGGCGGAGGGCCGCCCTGATTGGCCCGGACTTGCCGACCTTGCCAGCCGTAGCCCAAAAACAACCCTACTAAAATGACAATCGGAACGATCTTCAGACAGGAGATTTTCATCTGGCAGTGACCTTTGCCGTGACGTTCAAACTTGAGTCAGCATTATTAGTCAGCAACGGCAACATCGGCAAATTTGAATCAGCGCCACGCGGGTGCATAAGCAGTTGCCGGCACAAAAACAGAGTCGCTCACGCACACGGCACGGCATCAATTCCGTGACCGAAAGCTCTGCGAATTGCATCCAGCAAATGATCTTCGCTGAAAGGTTTGTGCAGATAATCCACAGCCCCTGCCTGCAACGCCTGCACTTTCGATGATTCGTCCGAGTACGAAGTTATAAAAATGATCGGAAAGCGGAATTTCCGTGTCACCAATTGCCGCTGCAATTGCAGACCGTTGATGTCCGGCATTTGCACGTCCAGAATCAAACAATTGCATCTGTTCAAACAATCAGAGCCAAGAAACTCTTCCGCTGAACCAAAAACTTCCACGCGGTACCCCGACGAACTGATGACGCGCTTTAGCGATCTGCCAACCAGTTCGTCGTCATCCACAATTGCTACAATTGAAAAACTAAGCACCTTAGTACTGAAAATCTCTGGAAATTCTGAATCGGATGGCTTAATGAGAAGGGCTGAAATCGTAAGAAGTGATCGCGTCCCGAAATGGTCGAAGACTAATTGCGTTTATCCCACGGGCCAGTTAGCCGCATTTACGCAAACAGGGGCACCATCTTCCCAAAATTCGGAACGCGATGGGGGCACTTCAGGTGATTTCTCACTGCTTGAATTGTGGAGTAGCTGTTAGGAGTTGGCTATTGGACTTTAGTCCAATGCGGTTCCTGACCATCGGTTAGAGTTGAATCCGGCTAAGGAAGTCGGAGTTGTAGCTTTTCGGCCATTCGCACTAAATCAGCCAGTGAATCGGCCTGCATTTTTTGCATTACCAGAGCGCGGTGAACCTTGATCGTCTTTTCGGTCACGTTCAACTCAAAAGCGATTTGTTTATTAAGCCTGCCGCTTACGACATGAACGAAAACCTCGCGCTCCCTGGGGGTCAGCAACTCGTATCGTCCGTTAAGAACGGCAATGTCGGCTCGCACCAGACGCGCCACACGATCCCGTTCGATTGCTTCCTGAATGGAATTCAACAGGTCATGTTCACTGAACGGTTTGGTCAGAAACCCAATTGCCCCGGCTTTCATAGCGCGAACACTCATAGGAATATCTCCGTGGCCGGTGATGAAGATGATCGGAATATGAATTCCTGCTTGGCCAGTTCTCCCTGAAAATCCAATCCATTAAGGTCTGGCAATCGAACATCTAAAACTAAACAGGCCGGCTCATT
>JAGNMH010000827.1 GCA_017991275.1 Acidobacteriota bacterium | reverse complement strand
TCACCCAAAGCCGAGGCCACGCCAGCATCAGGCCGCCGACAGCCAGCATCGCGCCGAGCAAAGCTATGCTGGTCGCAGCCGTTTTCGTTTTGCCGGAAGCTTCGTTGCCGACGCGCAACGTCAAACCACAGGCAATCGCCGGAACGCCGAACAACGTAATGAACACCGCAAACGAACGCACAGTGACGCTGAAGATTCCAGACTTGACCAGCAACAACCCGAACGGCAACACCGCCGCAAAAGAAGCCAAACCAAGCATCAGGAAGATTCGATTGGCTGCGCGTTTGCTGTCTTCTTCTTTCGATCCGCGCAACATCATCCCCGTCGCCAACCAATAGCTGACCAACGGAGCCACAGCCAGCCAGATAATTGCCGCCTGATTGCTCTGCCAATGTTTGGCCATCAACATTGAAAGCGAAGGCAACAAAGTTGCTCCGGCCATTAACCATGAATTGCCGGGTGTAATGACTTTGGCGGCTTGGTAAACCAAAAACAAAAACAGCAGCAGCGCAACCAATTCTCCGCCGATGATGAGCGGCAGGTTCGGGTCAGAGGTTTGAGAAAACGCCGTCATCGCCAGAAAGTTGAGCGGAACCAGCAAAGTCGAAATCGTCAAAGCTCCCAGGCTGGTAGTAGGCAGTCGCCAACGAAACGCGCTGTAAAAACCTATGCCGAACAAACCGGCTGTAACTCCAACGAAGACGGAAAACTTCAGCAAAGGCACTGCTGTGATCTGCGACCACAAACTGATGACCAGCGCCAGCGAACATCCGATGATTAGCAATCCGCCGACAACCTCGCCCCAACGAATGCTGCTTTCTTCCATAAAGGTTTCCAGCATTTCGGCGAACGAACGACGAGGTTCACGCGGTGGCTCCGGCTGAATGTAAACAGGCTCAGGCTTGCTCGGTTCGACAATTTCCCTGTTGAGCACGAACACAGGCTGAACGATTTCTGCTGGTTTTGGCGTGATTACTGGCGGAGCAATTGGCTCAACCACTGTAACAGGTTCTGGCGTGATAGCTGACTCAGCCTTTTGCTGGAGCGGAGGCTTAGCCATTGGCTGAACTGACTGAGGTCGCATTGGCTGCGTCAGCCGTTCGCGCTCTTCTTCAATGGCCTTCATCACGGCTTGATAAGTCGCCGGATCAATCTTGCCCAGATTTTGAAAACGATCCATTTGCCGAGCCGTCATCGCCAGATCAGCCAGCGGGTCAGGCTTGGTTGTTGCTTTCTGCGAACGCCCGCAATTCTGGCAAAAGTCGTCGCCGAGTTTCAGACTGGCACCGCATTCGACACATTCTTTGATCAGCGAAGTGTGCTTCAAAGGCTCAGGCGATTCGCCGAACAAAGCGCGAATGATTGTGGCTAGTACCCACCAAATGGCGTGACCGACGACTGTGATAATTCCAAGAGCGAATAAAAGGCCAACGAGAATTTCTGTCATCTTTCCTCCGGTTTAGGGAAAAGAACTTCGGGGTTGATTCGGCGAAGGTGTCGCCGCATTCCATCTTTTGTCTTTTGTCGCCGTCAAAACAAGGGCGTTTGAATACGTAAAACCTTGCGTTACAAGGTTGAGCAAATCCCAGACCACGTTGAATCAACCGGTTCTTTCCACGCGGCAGAGATTAACGGGGAAGTTGAGTAGTGACAGCAGAAGTTATGACACTTCCTCCATCGTCACAGCATCAGGTTTGAGCGCCGGTCAAAAACTTTTCCACGTAGCTGCGGAGTTCAGCAAGCGAAGTGTCGGAGATGATTTGGAAAATACGGATTCGGATTCCGGGCGGAACCAGTGCGGCTGTGGCTGCGTCGGTGATGACGAATGAAGATGAGCGAAGGCCTTTTTGCCAGCCTTTTATGCGAGCGTCGCGAAAATCCAATGAGTCCTGATCCACTTTGACGGCTGCCAGCATTGACCGCCCGTAATTCAAAAACGTAGGCCAGCTTGAAGCTACTGTAATCAGCTCTTCAATCGAAGGAGCCGTTTCGCCTTTCAAGGTTTCAGTCACCGACCGCGTGCGGATCAGCAAACAAGCCATCTTCGGCGGCAGTGCGGCTGAGACGATTTCGGCCTGACCATAAAGCGCAACCGGAACTGCGCCAACCAGATTACCGCGATTGGCGCAATCTTCGATGCTGGCTCCTTGAGTGCGAAAGCCGGTCGCGTTGCGGATTTCAGCAATCAGAATTTCGCGGAATTCGGGATCGGGATCAATGACAAGAAAGTGGTCAGGAGGTTGCAGCCGAAGCCAATGTTTGACTCGCGATTGAACTTCGGCCAGAGAAAATCCTTTGCGGCGGGCGACTTGAAGAAATTCGACAATCAGGTTGTCCAGATCAAGTTGGGCTTCAAGCTCGACTTCACGGTTGAACTTGCGAACATAAACGCCGCTTCCTGCTCGCATTTCTACCCAGCCCAACTCGGTCAGCTCACGATAAGCCGCGCTGACCGTGTTGGAATGGACTTTCAATCGCCGTGCAAGTTCGCGGGTGCTCGGGAGTTTCTGACCCGGATTCAAATCCTGGCTTAATATCGCCAGCTTGATTTGCGCCGTCAGTTGCTCGCGTATGGATACATCGCTGTCTTTGGAAAGCCAAATTTGCATCGCAGCCAATTGCAGTTACTGCTTTTACTTCGCCTTCACGTCGTAACAGGTCAGCGTCGTTCTCTTATAAACA
>JAGNMH010000134.1 GCA_017991275.1 Acidobacteriota bacterium | reverse complement strand
GTCGCACGAACATCTGGGTGGACGAAACAGCGAACTGGCTTTACTTCATTTACAACGGCCATTTGCTCAGAGTGCCGTTTCCAATCAAAAAGTGACACAAGCCCATTCAGCGCAAGCTTGGTTGTAAACAGTTGTTGAGCTTTTGCAGACCCGCGACGATCTCGGTTTTGACTTCGTTGGGCGGCAGGCCGAGATGAATTGAAATAGTGATGTGTCAGTAATTTCCAGTCGTATAGGTGTGAAAGAAGGGCGAAAAAGCTCAGGCCGGAAAATTTAAGAGGGAGCGACTCTGATGTCGCTCCCTCTTGTTTCATTGGGTCTGGTTTAGTCCAGCGATTCGACGCGAATCTTGGCGCATTTGATCGTGCCAGCGCCTTGGAGAAAATTATTGCCGTCGGGATCGAACAGATCAACTTTGACCAAGCCGTTGATTTCCATTTTCACAGGGTCAAGTTTGAACTTAACTCTGGCCTTGAAGGTGGCAGCGGTGTTTCCGGTTGAATCGAACAGCAGTTGTTTGTAAATGACTGTGTATTCGTAATCGCCCGTTCGCTCCCAGGCTCCGTTGCCCGTCGTAGCGTTTTGCGGATCGGGCGGGCCGCCGTCGGTTTCAACGGTTTCGCCATTCGCGCCGAAGGTGAACATGATCCGAAACGGCGGAGGGCCACCGTCTTCCGGCGTGAAGATGCCTTCCCAAGAACCGGCGAAAGCTTTGATTTGCGTCTGCTTGGCACGCTCGATTGCGTCCAGAATGTCGCCGCCCAAACCGGCTGCTTGTCGTTCTTGCAGTTCAACCGTCTGTGCCAACGTGGCCGAGCCACCTGCCAAAGTTGCGACTGCGATCATCGCGCCGATGACAAAAGTCAGAATAGTTTTTCGAGTAATCATGGATTTGCTCCTTTTGCAGTTTTAGATTGAGTTTGGCAATGAATTCAAACAGAGTCGTAACAATCCGTCGGCGGTTTCGGTGAAGTGAAGCTGTCCGGCTTCGACCTGGCGGCAGAGCCAACGATAACTTTGTCCGGTCAGCATTGCTGCTTCTTCCGGCGTCACCATGCTGACTTCGGCGGCGCATAGCGGACACCATTCCAGTCTTGGCTGACGGTTCAATTTGATGATCAAGACCCTCTCGATTTCGACCGTAATTTCCGTCTTCCGTCTTCGCATCACCTTTAACTCCGAAAATTGGAATTGCTCCGATTCAGTTGTCGGCACTACAATGCGCGCCGACTTACAAACAGTTTCGAGCCGAAGAAAATTGCCGTTTCATCAACTCGTGGCGGAAAATAGCCGAAAGGCCTTTGACAAGTCTTGACGATGGCTTTGACAAAATCTCCGAACTTCTGACAACCGGTCTATGACTATGCCAGATAAGCACTTATTCGATTTCGATTCGTTCCGCGTGGACGCTCAAAAACGGTTGTTGACCCGTGCCGGAGAGGTTTTGCCGCTGACTCCCAAGGCTTTTGATACGCTTCTGGCCCTGGTTGAGAACCGCGGACGGGTAATTGAAAAGGACGAATTGATGCAATCTGTCTGGCCGGACACGATTGTCGAAGAAAGCGCGCTCAGCCGAAACATCTACCTTTTGCGAAAAGCTCTGGGTGAAAGCCCCGACGAACACCGTTTTATCGTCACAGTTCCCGGACGCGGCTACCGCTTTGTGGCCGAAGTGACCCAAGCTCAGGCTGAAACTGTGGAAATCATCGTCGCAACAAAGACTCGCACCAGCATCGTGACGGAGGAAGAGAATTGGGAGATGGGGAGAGACGGAGAGATTGAGAGACCGGGGGACGGGGGGGCAGGGGGGAGAAAGAATACTCAATTGCCTGCTATCGGTGTGTCGCCCAGTCCCCGACTTTCCCCGTCTCTTATTGCCATTGGGTTGTTGGTAGTGATTTTGGCCACCGGTGCCGCCTATTGGTGGAATAAGAGCAAGTCCGCAATCGGCTTTTCTGGCGGGACACAATCTGCGATCAAATCCATCGCCGTGCTGCCGTTCAAGCCATTAGTAGCTGCCGGCCAGGATGAGTATTTGCAGATGGGCATGGCCGATGTGTTGATCATGCGGCTGAGCAATTTGAGGCTGATCATAGTCAGACCGATAAGCGCAGTGCGCAAATACACCAGCCTGGAGCAAGACCCGGTCGTCGCCGGTCGTGAGTTGAAGGTCGAGGCCGTGCTTGACGGCAGCATTCAGCGTGTGGGTGATCGCGTGCGGTTGACCGTTCGTTTGCTCAACATCAGCGACGGAGCGACATTGTGGGCGGAAAAGTTCGACGAAAAGTTCACTGACCTGCTGAGCGTTGAAGACAGGCTTTCTGAAAAACTGACCGGCGCGTTGGCGCTAAAACTGACCGGCGAAGAACAACGGATGCTGGCCAAACGCTACACTGAAAACTCAGACGCCTATCAGGCTTACCTGCGTGGCCGCTACTTTTTGCACAAGTGGACAAGGCCATCACTCGAAAAAGCGATCGAAGCATTCGAACAGGCTCTGGCAGCCGATCCGGATTACGCTCCGGCTCATTCGGGCGTGGCTGACGCCTGGACTCTGCTGGGCTATCTGGGTTTTTTACCGCCGCGCGAAGCCTTCCCTAAATCCGAAGCGGCGGCGATGCGAGCCTTGCGGCTGGACGATTCGCTTGGCGAAGCGCATCTATCGCTGGCCAAAACCAAACTTTTCTACGATTGGGATTGGGATGGATGCGAGCGCGAAATCAAGCGAGCGTTGGAACTTGCCCCGAACTTCGCCGACACCCACGGTATGAACGGCACATACCTGACGGCGATAGGGCGTTTTGACGAAGCTCTGGCAGCGCGAAAGCGCGCGCTGGAACTTGATCCGACTTCGCCGCTGTTCACCACGATGGTGGGCTGGGTTTATTTTTACCAGCGCCGTTACGATCAGGCGGTTGAATGGTATCGCCGCGCATTGGAACTGGATATGAATTTCGCTCAACCGCAGGACGATATTGCGCTGGCCTTGTACCTGAAAAACGGTGACGCCCAATCTTTTCAAGAAATCTTCAAAGCCAAAACCCTGTCTGGTGCAAGCGCGGAAAAGATTGCGGTCTTGCAGCAGGCTTACTCATCCGGCGGTAAAACCGGTTATTGGCGCAAAGAATTGGAACTGGCGCTGGAGCAACAAGACAGGATTGGCCCATGGCGAATGGCGCGCATTTATGCCGAACTTGGCGACAAAGACCAAGCCATCGCGCAACTCAATCAAGCCTGCGAAGAGCGCGTCAGCCTGTTGTCGTTTTTGAAAGTGACGCCGATCTTCGACAGCCTGCGTTCCGATCTGCGCTTTGCCGATTTGCTGCGGCGCATTGGCTTTGCTGAGTGAGTCAGTACCGCGACCGGTAGGAAGCGGGTTTTCACCAGAGGTTTATTGTGGAAGCGGCGCTCCTTACTGGTCGCGGTACTGATTTTATCTTACGGCAATCGTCACTTCGCGCGTGGCGATGCCGTTTCGAGAAATCACCAGCGTGTGATTGCCCGAAGTGATCGTCGCCGGAAAGGTGATGTTGAATTGATTCAAGCCCGTGAATCCGGGCGCTCTGCCAGCGTAACTGACTGCCACAGAAACTCCGTCCATCGTTGCCACAGTCGAAGCGGCTGCGTTGCCGTCGGCGTCCGTCACGTCAATTCCCAATCCGGTTCCAAATACAGCAATGATGTTTGGTTGGCCGTTTGATTGTTTGGCGTTGAACGGACCGCCTGTGAATGTGAATGCGTCCAGCGCAGCCACTGCGCCAGTTCCGCTCTGATTGGTAGTGAACAAGGCCGGAACCACAGGCGCAATCTGGAAAGCTCCGGCTCGGATCAACTGGCCGTTGCTGAAGACTTCAATTAACGCTGTTGAAGAGTTCACTGCCGCTCCGGTTGTTGCCGAGGTGGTTCGCGGAACCTGGAAATTGATCTGGTTCGGCGAAACGAAAAACAGCGGCGCGGCAGTTCCGTTGATAAACACCTGAGTTCCCGCCAGCGTGGTCGGCAACGGTTGCGTAGAACCGATTGCTGTGCTGCCGCTCATACCTGCTCCAAACAGCGCGGCGATTTCTCCCGCTGCCAGAGTTGACTTGAAACTGGCCGCCGAAGCAGCCGCAATTACTCGCGGCGTCGTCAAATCAGCCAGGCCGGTGTTGATCGTTGCCAGTCCGTCGGTCGAACGGTTGAAATAACTTTCCCACGTCAGACGATAACGAGTGACTTTGTCCAGCGTAGCCTGCGAAGCCTGAGTGCCTTGCTGAACCAGCAAAACGACAGCGGCTCGGAAGTTTTTCTGGGCGGTGGTTGAACTCGGATTGCGCGCGCCATTGGCCTGCAAAATCTGGCTCATCGTCACGGCTTGTTTTGTGCCGCTGACGTTGACGTTCGGGAAAGGATTCGATTCGCGCGTGCGAACGGTTCCCGAAGTATTCGTGATGACAAAAGTGTCGGGCACGTCCGCAGCCGGACGCAATCCCATCAGGTATTGATCCAGCACCGAATAACCGTCAATCAGATTGACCGACGTGAACGAACCGTTGCCGTTGTCGCGCCAAACGCTGCCTTCGGCGCTGGACGAACGCGGAGCAGCCGGGCTGCTAATCGTGGATTCGATGTTCATGAAGAAATTCCAGTGAGCATCGTCGCGTCCCAACAACAGTGTCGGATCACCGCCCGGATAGTTGATGTAAGACAGCCAGCGATGCCCCTGTTCCTGACCCATAATTGAAAGCGCATGGTTGGCTCCAAGAAAGCGCGTGACCGGCGATGTCGGATAGCTTTGCGAAATGTTGCTCAGGTTCAGAATGCCTTGAATCTTCTGGCTGTTGATGCTGGCCGTTTCGGCGGACTGGCCGACCGGCTGGCCAATGCCCGCGGCGTCGTTTCTGAGCGGCAGATAAAACGCAAAGGCATCGCCCAGATCGAACTGAAAATCGGTAATCATGTAAACGAAGTCGTACACGTCCTGATTCGGGTGCGAAGTGTAAAACGCCTGTGTGGCGGCAATCACATCCAATTTCAAACTGGTCGAAAAGAATTCCGCAATCGGAGCCGTGATCGCCGACGCCGACGGGTTGTTCAGGTCAACCAGTGTCGGTATGGGCGAAGCGCCTCCGGCGGAAACTCCTGCCAACGCCTGGCTGGTCAATTGCGCCTGGTCGTAAGCCATGACAATTCGTCCGTTGTTAAACAGCGTCACCTGAAAACGATGGGTTCCGGTGTCGGTTGTCGGGTCGTTCGGAAAGTCACGGATGTTGTTCCAGGTGATGATTACGCGGTCGCTGTCTTTGCGAATGTAAATGCCGTTGGCTCCAGCGGTTGTGCTGCTCCGCGCGTCCAGATCGTGCCAGTAAGGCGCGATACGCGGAACTCCGGTTTGGAATGTAGCCAGCGATTCGCCGGAATCGGATGCAGCGTCATCGAAAGTTGACTGACTTACACCAGCCGGTTGGAAGGCTAGAAAACCGTTGCTGGAAATGGCGACGTTTGAAAACGTAGAGCCAAGAAAACTGAAGCTGAATCCCAGGGTTTGCACGATGTAAGCATCGTCGCCCGGTTCCACAGGGCTGCCCTTGGGATTGACGGCTGGCGAAGTGGTCAGATTCAACTTGGTTCCAAAGTTGGCGTCGAACCCTCCATTGGTTGTGGCGATTGTGTAACCCGCACCCGAAGGCGTGAATTGCACCTGACGACCGGTCAGGTCAAAGAAATTTGCCGGAGTCGCAATACGGCTGTCGGCCTGTATGACTGCGATGTCGTTGATGTCCTCGGCGGGCACTTCCGCTTCCATACTGGCCGCGCCGAAAGTTTCAATCAGTCGTTGCTGATTGGCTTTGTGCCAGACCCAGGCTTCGCGAATTCGCTCTTCGCGGCTGAGTCCTTTTTTCTTCCCTTCGTCATCATCGTGGAAGCTTGCAGTTGAAAATTTTGCAGCGAGCGGCTTTCCTGATTTCGCAGACGAGAGCAAAATCAGCGAGGCGTAAAACAGCATGACGGCCAACGCAGTGACAAACCATCTCACCGCGCGTTGATTGCGAAAAAACATAGTACCTCCAGAATTTCAGTAAAAGACGTAGTAAGGGGAAAACATCAGGCCAGGGTTGCTAAGAGCAGAGGCTCAACTTAACTTTTGGATTGTTGTTGCAAGCGGAGGCGGGTAACCCGCGCTCTAATTTTTTGGCTAACCAAATTCACATTGTGTGTAGAGCACCAGACAAGACGTCTGTGCGTGCGGCAAACTAAAGGAGATCAAGATGAATCGTCAAGTACCAAGGTTCTTTGTGTCGCTGCTGATTGCAGCGGCAATTTTTCCCATTCCACAAAATTTCGCTGCACGTGCAAGACAGCAAGCCTCACCATCTTTCGAGTTCAAAGCCGTCATGGTTCCGATGCGCGATGGCGTGAAGCTGAACACGCACATCTTTACGCCGAAAAACCAAAGCGGGCCGTTGCCGATGATTCTGGAGCGCACGCCGTATCAGGCTCAGGCGGGACAAGGCTGGGCGCAGGGAAGCCGGTTCAAGGAATTGGTTGCCGATGGCTATATCTTTGTCTTTCAGGACATTCGTGGCCGCTTCAAATCCGAAGGCCAGTTTGTCATGCAGCGCGCTCCGGTGTCTGTGCTGAAAAAGGATCAGAAGTTGCCAAATCTGGTGGACGAAGTCACCGACGCTTACGACACCATCGAATGGCTGACCAAAAACGTGCCGAACAACAACGGGCGCGTAGGCATCACAGGCATTTCGTATCCCGGCTGGACAGCGATGATGGCGACGATTGCTCCGCATCCGGCCTTGCGCGCTGCGTCTCCGCAAGCGTCACCAGCGGATATGTGGATGGGCGATGATTTTCATCACAACGGAGCGTTCCGCCTCAGCTACGGTTTTGAATACGCGACGATGATGGAAACCAACAAGGAACAGGCGCGGTTTGAGTTCGACAAGTACGACACTTACGAGTGGTATTTGCGGCTGGGCGCGCTGTCGAACGTCAACGAAAAATACCTGAAGGGCAAAATTCCAACCTGGAACGATTTTGTCGAACATCCTAACTACGACCGATTTTGGCAGGAACAGGCTGCCGCCGGATATTTGAAGCAGGCGCGTGTGCCTACGCTAAACGTAGCCGGTTGGTGGGATCAGGAAGATTTTTACGGCCCGGTCAAAATTTACGAAGAACTGGAAAAGAACGATCCGCAGAAGCAGAACTTCTTTGTCGGCGGCCCCTGGAACCACGGCGGCTGGGCACGAGCGGGCAGCAGTTTGGGCAAGATTCAATTCGGCGCGGATATTTCGCTGCAATACCGCCAGCAAATCAAAGCCCCGTTTTTCGCCCACTACCTGAAAGACAAAGGCACGCCGACTTGGAAAGAAGCCAACGTCTTTGAAACCGGCTCTAACGAATGGCGCAGTTATGACCAATGGCCGCCGAGTTACAAAACCGAAACGCGCAAGCTGCATTTTCAAGCGAACGGGAAATTATCGTTTGACGCGCCGAAGGACCTTAGCCGCCAAGCCGCCGACAGTTACGTTTCCGATCCGGCCAATCCGGTTCCATATCGTCCGCGCCCGGTTGAGGCAACTTACGACCCGCGCGGTTCCGGCTGGGGAGCCTGGCTGGTTGGCGATCAACGTTTTGCTCAGGGGCGACCTGACGTGTTGAGTTGGGAAACCGATTCGCTGACCGAAAACGTGACCATCAGCGGCAACGTCGTCGGGCATTTGTTTGCTTCAACAACTGGTTCTGACGCCGACTGGATCGTCAAACTGATTGATGTTTACCCCGAAGATTATCCGAAAGATGTGAAGATGGGCGGTTATCAGTTGATGGTGGCCAATGAAGTCTTCCGCGGACGATTCCACAAGAGTTTTGAAAAGCCGGAGGCTTTAGCGCCGAACGCGATCAACGAATTCGCCGTCAACATGCGTTATTGCAACCACCGGTTTCAGAAAGGCCACAAGATCATGGTGCAGGTGCAAAGCTCGTGGTTCCCGATCATTGACCGCAACCCGCAAAAATTCGTGCCGAATATCTTCAAGGCTACGGACGCCGATTACATCAAAGCTACGCACAGCATTCATCGGTCGAAACAATTTCCTTCGCACGTCAGCGTGCCGGTCATTGTTCGCTGAGGAACCCCTCCGAAAATGATAGACAGGCTGCCATTTTGTTCCTCAAATGCTTTACGCTCCCTGGCCTGAGCCGCAAGTTCTGTTGATGGCGAAATTTGTAAGTAGATTGTAAGTACCCTCTGCTAGTTCTCGCATTACCCTAATTCGGCGAATGACACATTCAGGAGTCCCAACATGAACGGCTATCAAATAGGACAACAAGTGGAAGGGGTTGTTGAATCAATCCTGCCTTTTGGTGTCTTTCTTCGCCTCCGCGACAAGACAAAAGCATACATTCGCCGCCGCGAACTTGGTCTGGAACCTGATTTGGAACCAGCGAAAGTGACGCGAGTTGGTGAACTGATTCAAGGCGAAGTCGTTGGTTTGGAAAAAAACGATAAGTGTCTGGAGCTGAGTCGCCGCAATTTGCTCGAAGATGGTTGGGACGAGTTTCTGCAAACTCACCGCGAAGGAACTGTAATTGAAGGAGCCATCAGTGCCTTGCATCCTCATGGCGTGTTCGTTCGCCTTTGCCCAGGCATCAGAGGCTTTGTGCCGCTTGATGAGCTAAGCGAAAGCCGAATCAATCACCCGGAAAGTTTGTTTTGGGTGGAAGACCGCGTTGAAGCCGTTGTGACCCGAATTGACCAGGGCGGGAAAAAAGTTTGGTTGAGCGTCAAAGCGCGACTGCAACAGCGTAAACGAGCGTTGGCTGAATTCGACAAATTGGGAACCGGATCGGAAGAAGAGGAAGATGTGACCGCAGCTATCGCGGCAGCTTTCACTGGCGAGATGATTACCCCGGAGGTATGTCTTCTGGTCGGGCCAATTCTGGTGGTGGAAGATCACGCGGGGATGCGTGATTCATTGACAGCCTGGCTGAAACAACACGGCTGCGAAGTTGAGCAGGCAGGCACGCTCGCCGAAGGTTTATTGCTGGTCGGCCAAAGGAATTGGGGGCTGATCCTGGCGGATTTGAATTTGCTTGATTGCGATGGGCTGGAATTGGTCCGCCACGCCAAAAAGCTTGGGAGCAAGGCTCATATTTGTGTGATGAGCACTCCTGATTCGCTGGCCAAGCGCGCGGGGGAAATCGAACGATTGGAGGTATCGGAAGTCTTTCCCAAACCATTGGATTTGGTTGAGTTGGAGCATTTTTTTCTACGTCTGGCCGGCGGCGAAGCCATCAAGCCGTGGCACGCCAAACATACGTCGGACTCGGATCAAGCTCTGATTTTTCCTGAACTGGAGTTGTTTGAAGATTCGGAGGAAGCGCCACTCCAACGGCTGAAGACGGCGCTTGACTGGGTGACCAAAAATCTGCCCGCGCAGTCTGGAATGATTTTTTATCTTGACCCGGTTTCGCGCGCTATCAATGTGCTGGCGCAGACCGAAGGAGGGGCAATCAATCAGGAAGCCTTTTATGGATTGCGCGAAAGCCCGGTCAAAGATGTGATCTGTGAGGGCAAGCCGGTGATCGAAAACCACGCCAGCGCCCACGGACGTGCCCGCTTCGCACGGCTGCTCGATTATCTGAGCTTTGAATCCTGCCTTGGCATTCCTGTTAAAGTCCACGGCGACGTGCAACACGCCGCTTTCTTTTTCCACCGCGAGCCGGAACGGTTCCAGCGCGACAGCCTGCTGCGAGACGCATACGCAGGCGCGGCGCTTTTCTCTGCCTTGCTGACCGAAGATGTCATCAACAAACGTTTGCAGACCATGCACCCAATGCTTTTGAGCGGAGAGTTG
>JAGNMH010000133.1 GCA_017991275.1 Acidobacteriota bacterium | reverse complement strand
TGGCTGATGCCGTAGCCGTGGCTCGGCCCCCATTGCAGCGTTTGTAAAATCATCAGATCGAGCGTGCCTTGCAACAACTCGATACGGTTTTCATAGCCTTGTTTCCTGTTGGGTTTCATCGTGGTGTTCCTTTCCTGAAAATGTTTAGGGTGTAGACAAGGTACACCCAGGGCTTGTAGCTTGTCTACACCCACTTGAAGCAATCAAGGAACCTGCCTGATGAGTTTTTTACGAAGTTGCCCGATTGCACGACGGCAAACAATTTGTTGGTTGGTGCGCAGAGCGCGTAAGGTGAGAGAGTCGGAAAAGTGCTATTGCGGATTCGGAAATAAGAAACCCGCTGGCAAGTTGCAGCTTGAATCAGCCGTAAATTGCCAGCGGGTAATCAGCGATGGTTCGGCTTACTTCGGTTCTCTATCCCACCAGTATTGTTTTTCCAGCTTGCGCTGAACCGGCCAAATTTGATCCATTGTTTCGCCTTCGTAAATTTCGCCGTTCTTCATCACGTAACGAATCGTGTTGGAATTGCGAATGTCCACCAGCGGATTTTGATCCAGCACCATCAGGTCGGCCATCTTGCCGATTTCCAGCGAACCGACATCACGGTTCAGACCAATGGCTTCGGCCCCAAAAATCGTCGCGCAACGCAGAGCCTCCATCGGAGTCATGCCGCCCGATTGCAGCGCCCACAATTCCCAATGGCATCCAATGCCCTGCATCTGACCGTGACCACCCAAACCGACCCGACCACCGGCACGAACGACTTTGGCTGCACCTTCGGCAATGCCTTTGAAGCCGTATTCTTCTGGAGTGAACCACTGTGGGCGGCGACGCAACATGGTCAGCAACAATTCCTGCGGCACGAACCGAGCCAGCTTTTTGTCGTTGACGACGTTCGTGTTCTGGAAAAAGTAGTTTTCAGTGAACGGCGCGCCGTAAGCGACCAGAATCGTAGGCGTGTAAAACGTCTTGGTTTGCGCCACGAATTCAGCCATGTCTTTGTACAGCGGCTGAATCGGCAGCGCGTGTTCGCTGCCTGAAAATCCGTCCAGCATTTGCGTCAGGTCCAGCTTCATATCCAACGCACCTTCGGTCGTCGGCGTGATGCCGAACTCCTTGCAAGCCAGCGCCACCCATTGCCGCACGATGCGGTCGCCGGTGACGTATTCTTTGAGCGTCATCGTTTGATAGGCTTCTTTATAACGTTTGATGTAATTGCGCGCGGAGTCTTTGTCGTCCAAACCCGAACGATCGAAAACTCCCGGCCCTGTGGTGAAAACACGCGGGCCGATGATTTCTCCGGTTTCGACCAGATCGGCGTAGGTGTAAACATCCGTCGTGGCGCTTTGCGGATCGCGCGTCGTTGTCACTCCGTAAGCCAGATTGGTCAGATACTGCCAAACCTGAGTTTGATGCACGTCGCGCGGCGGCCACATGTGTGCGTGAACATCCACAAAGCCGGGAATGATCGTCTTGCCTGAAACGTCAATCACTTTGACATCGGCGGGGTAATTCGATTTGGGAGCTTTGCCTTTGACCAGCGGAGTTGGAGTAATCGCCGTGATGCGATTATCCGTAATGGTAATGTCGCCGCGTTCGATGACTTCATCGCCTTTCATCGTCACAATGCGAGCGCCGCTCAGCACCACAGTGCCTTTGGTTTTGGCGCGCGCGGCTTCGACCGTGATGTCAAAGCTTTCAGGTTTTTCGTTGGCCGGTCTGTCCGCGCCTACGGCTTGGCGATAAAACTTATTTCCCCAAGACCACGTCACCGACTTGCCGTCACCTGACCAGCCTAGATAATCGCCTCCCTCGGCAGACATTTTTTTGACGGGGACATTTGAATTAGGGCTGGCCACGCTGATGTTCAAAGTCTCTTTGCCGACTCTCGGAATCGTCACCAGATAATGTTTCCCCTGAACTTCACAAAACACCTGAGTTCCGTCAGACGAGATTTTGTACATTCCTGCTGATGCCTGGTTCGGAGGCGCGCCGCTGCCAGTGACACGAACATGCGTTCGGCGATCCTGACCATCCAATCTGATTGAAATCAACCCCTGCCCTGAACTTAAGTACACGCGATTGGGATCGTTACTGAAATGCGGATAGCGCCCCTGCAAAGAACTGATGAGCGTCGAATCTCCGCCATTGGACGAAATGTATCGCAGGTCTATGCCTGTGCCGCCGCCGACGCCGCTGATTTCCTGATCGGCGTGGCCGTGCAAAATGGCTTCGGCTTCGGAAAGAAATTCGTGCTCCTGCCGCAAATCGGAAAGTAGTTGGTCGTCAATCGAACCTGAAGTGAAAACAATCTTCGAACCATCCGGCGAAAACACCGGCGAACTGTAAAACGAAGCTCGCGGGGTCAGTTGCTGTGGTGCGCCGCCTTCTAATGCGACTTTGTAAATGTGGCCTCCGTCGCGTGACCAGGTAACAAATGCGATGCTGTTGCCGTCAGGCGACCAGGTCGGCATGAATTCGCCAACCGCCAAATTGGTCAGCCGTTTCGGAGCGCCGCCGGGCAAGTCCATCGTGTAGATTTTGTTGAAAGCCGTGAACGCCAGCCGTTTGCCGTCCGGCGATTGCACCGGATAACGAATCAGCCGGGCCTTGACCATCGGACTTTCGTCAACTTTGTAATCGAAATGCAACCGAGCGGCCATATCAACTTCGACTTTGGCGCTGAATGGAATTGTCGTGGCCTGACCGCTGGCAAAATCTACTCGTTTGATTTTGCCGTCAATCGGCACGATCAGGGATTTGCCGTCAGGCATAAACGCATAGCCGGGAAAGGTGTCTCTGGTGGCGCGTGATTCCTGGTCGTCGCGCGTGACTCCATTTATCAGCCAGCGTTCCTGGCTGGTTTCCACGTCGCGAACGCGCAAAGCCGTCTGAGTTTTCCAGCGAGACGCATAAACCAGGTGTCTGCCGTCCGGCGAAAGCAACGGACGCATGGCGCTGCCCTGAGCATTGGTGATCGTCGTCGTTTCGCTGGTGTCGCGATTGAACCGAACTATTTGCCACATCGGAAACTGCGCGTTGTAACTGAAAGCTCCGGTTCGCTGCGCCCAGTAAATGAACCGGCCATCGGGCGAAGCAACTGCTCCCATCTTGTTCAATTGCGGCCCGGTTGGAGGTCCTTGCTGGCCGGGAGTCGGCGGAGGCGGAGGCGGTGGCCCTACGCTAACGCCTGTGCCGCCGTCTTTGTGGAACATATAAACGTGGAAAGTGCCTATGCCGCGTTCGGACTTCGACGCCAAAATGTAATTGCCGTCCGGCGTCCACGAAGGCGAAACCCACATCAACATCCCCGCACCACGGCCCTTTGTCAGCGGTTTGACTTCGCTGCCATCGGATTTGCAAACGTACAACTGCTCGGCTCCGCTGCGGTCGCTGATGAACACAATCTGTTTGCCGTCAGGCGAAAACTTCGGCTGGGATTCAAACGAAGTGTCGCCCAGGATTCGTTTGGCTTCTCCACCACCAATTGGCAACGTGTAAACGTCGCCCGCCAGATCGAAGACAATCGTTTGCCCATCCGAAGAAACGTCCAGCGACATCCAGGTTCCTTCGTCGGTCGTAAACGAGATTTTGCCTTCCGGCTTCAGAATCAACTCGTCTTTCTTTTCTGCTTTAGGGTCTGCTTTAGGATCTGCTTTCTGGTCTTCTTTTTTAGCGTCTTGCTGTTGAGCGCTGGCAATACGTGACGAATCAAAAACAATCGTCGCTATTGCCATCGTCGCACAGACCAGCAGCCCGCAAGCTTTAAGGGTGAATTGCCGCATAGCTCCTCCGTGTATTCGGTTGTTTGAGTTTGAGGTTAAGATCGAACGGTCAAGCGCGCCGGATAATAGCTTCAGCCGTGGCACAGTTACAACGCCGCTGAGATTCTGCGTATGCGCTCGTCCAATTCAATGACTTCTCGGTTCAAGGTGATGATTTTGCTTTGCACCCGTTCGTCGTGGCAAAGACCGATGACCAGGCTGTTGATGTGTTCAATGTAGGCTTTATTTAACGCCGCTTTGCCTTCGGCTTCGGCCAGCGGAATGCCAGGTTGCAAAATGACCAGCGTGTCAAAAAAGCTGTTGGTCAGATCGAAGCAGCGTTCGATGTAACTGTCCAAGTTTTTCTGGTTGACTGCGGTTTTGCCCTGCACGTCGCCCAGCGTGTAGGCCAGAAAATCCACCGGTGTGCGGTCGGTTATGAAATCTCCAGAAGCGTTTTGCCAATCGCTTTCGCAGGCTTCCAGAATCCGATATTGAATGCCCAGCCGAGTTTCAAAATCCATGACTTGAGCGGCGTGAAGTCCATGCTGAGCGAAAATTTCAGTAACTCGAGTCCTGACAAACTGCTTGCCGGTCAACTGAGCCAGTTCCATCGCCAGAGTGGTCTTTCCCGTGCGGTGCGCTCCGCACAATCCTATATTTTTCATTCGTCCCTTGCCGTACTTGATTTCCTGTCACACAGAAAGAGCTTCAACCAGATTAAAGTCTGACTGAAGCTCTTTTTTGCCGTTGCTTTGATTGTTTACTTAACTTTCAGAGGTTGTCGTTCCCGGCGTGCCGGATGGCGGCGATGAACTGCCCGCGGCTGGCGCAGTCACAGGCAGCAATGCCGGGCCTCCACCTGATGAACTGCCCGAACCTGACGACCCACCAAAATGTTGTTGATAGCCGCCTTCGGGACGCGAATGCTGAAAACTGCCGCGCGGAACCGAAATTGTCGAGATAGCATGTTTAAAGATCAACTGTTCCAGATTCCCCGATTCCAACACCAACGAAAATTTGTCGAAGCTGCGAATCTTGCCAGTTAGCTTGACGCCTCCCATCAGGTAAATCGTCACGTTGACACGGTCTTTGCGAAGATTGTTCAGAAAAGCATCCTGAACATTCTGTTGAACATTGTTATCCATTTCCAAAATCGCCTCACTCTCTTTTGATTGTTGTTTATTTGTTGTTATGTAACTGATTCAACCATCTTGTGGCTGACCTGAACCGCCGCAATACTAACCGAAAGAATAAACGTTGCCAATTCAATAAATCTTTGGAAGGCCGAATCAGCGTGTGCGTGCCATTGGACCTTCGTGGCTTTTGGGTGCTCCGTTGCCGCCGCGACGAACCAGGACGATTTCGGCCAGAATTGCCACGGCAATTTCTTCAGGCGTCAGCGCGCCGATGTCCAATCCAATTGGCGCGTGAACCCGGCGCAGCAGTTCCGGCGCGACGCCTTCGCGTTTCAGCCGTTCGCGTATGGTGGTCGTTCGACGGCGACTGCCGATCATTCCAATGTAGCGCGCCGGTTTGGCGATGACTTCCTGCAAACAGATTTCGTCGTGCCGATGGCCGCGCGTGACGATGACAATGTGCGAAGCCGGGGTAATTTTGAGCGAACGCAAAGCCACGACAAAATCATCGGCAATCAATTGAATCTGTTCGTCAGGGAATTTATCGCGCGAGGCGAAATCGGCTCGGTCGTCAATCACAGTGACTTTGAAATCCAGAAAGCGCCCGGCTTTTGCCACGGCCTGGCCGACGTGGCCACCACCGCAAACTATCAGCTCCAGCGGAGGCCGCGAAATTTCAAACAGCAACCTCCAGTTTTCAGAAAGAAATTTATCCACGAAGTCACACGAAGGTTCACGAAGAGGGGCAAGGTCGCCCGATTCCGCCTTCGTGTTTTCTTCGTGTGCCTTCGTGGACGAAATTGTTTTCAATTCGTGAGCGTCAACGACAACGATTTCTTTCCGGTCGTCAGCCAGCAACGAAACCGCGTGCCGAGCGGCAAGTTCATCCAGCGCGACATCGCCCAATGTTCCCGCAACAGCTTTGCCGTCGCCATCAACCAGCAGCTTGGCTAGGCCGATGGCTTGATCGCCTTTGGTCATGACAGAGACGATGGCCAGCGGTTGACCATCTGCCAAAGCTTGTTCAATCGCCGAAGAAATATCTTTTGCTGTTAGCATCGTCTTCATCACAGTTCGCCGTTAAGCAAGGAGGAACGCAACCACATAAAGCGCAAAAGACACAAAAGGATTTTGTGAATTCTGCGCCTTTTGTGGTTTCCCATTTTCAATCAAACGAAATTTGCTGTCGTCCTTGTTAGTTCCAGACCTCAATCAGGACTTCCATTTCGCCGCCGCAAACCATGCCTTCTTCATCGGGCGGCACGTCTGGGTTATCGCGCAGGGTGAATTTGCACAGGCGCGGTTTGCTTTCATGGATGGCTTCGCGGGCTTCGGCCCAAACATCGGCTTCGACACAACCGCCGCCGACTGTTCCCAACATTCGCCCGTCTTCGTAAACCAGCAGCTTTGCGCCCGTCCGCTGAGGCGTCGAACCCGCCGTAGTGACAATCGTGGCGACGGCCAGCTTTCGCTTTTCAGACTGCGCTTTTGTTATTTCCGAATAAACCTGGCTCTGCGTCAACAAACTCATTTTATAACCCTCAATGATTGGTCGGCCTGGAATTGTCTGATCGGCGTTGCTGATATTTCGAGCGCAGCATCAACGTGAATTCCATCTCGGAGTTAACCGCGCGCAACGCCAGCCGCGTTTCTCCAATCAGGGTCACGCTGCCGTAAAATAAAAACAAGGTGCCGACAATCCCCAGTAAGTTTGGCGTCCATGCGGCTTGCTTAAACACGGCGACAAAGCCGATGGCCACCATTGCAGCGACAAACAAACTCAGAGCGATGTAAAAGCTGGTCACTGATTGTTGAATCAACCGGCTGCGGCGAGCGTGAATAAAAAGTTGACGTTCGACTTCGGCCAGACGCTCTTCAGGAAAATCCATCTGATGTTCGTCTTTCGACAATTCTTCTATCGTTCGACTAAGGTCGCGGACTCGGTCAACAATCCTCCCTAGCCGCGTCGAAGTCGAAAAAACCAGCGTTCCGCATGCCGAAATCAACACTGCCGGAGTAATCATCGCGCTCAGAATGTTCAGCGCATTTAATGCCTTTGTCAGACCTTCCACCTCAAATCCCATAAGACTCCAAAGAGTTGATCAGCAGGGCCAGTTGAAAATCCTTTGCGGTCAAACCGCCTTCGCTGTGAGTCGTCACGTTCAGCCGTACCTTATTCCAGCCGTGAACCAGAATGTCCGGGTGATGATCCATCACCTCAGCTTCGTCGGCAACGCGGTTGACGAAGCTCATGGCCGATTTGAAATCGGCAAATTTGAAGTCGCGGATGATCCAATCGCCCTCCCGTCGCCAGCCTGGAATATCAGACAATCGCTGGTTGATTTGCTCTTCGCTCAGTTTCATTGATCGCTCCAAAATTGTTGATAAACAGTTGCACAGAAAGCCTTTTGGTAATACCAGATAGCAAATGTCGCACACGCGGCTTAGCTTGCGCAACGGAAATACGGTGTATAGACTTCGGAATCAGACAGACTTTTATTTACCGGAGAAATTCCATTAACAGCATCACCTCCCCTGACGCAAGCCTTGAAAACAACGTTTTCCCAAAGGAGGCCGAGAACTGTATGGTGACTGATTCTATGCTCGAAAGCCGACTTACACTCAATGCAACTGCACTTATTAACGCTTACCGCACGATGTATACATCGCGCCGCATTGACGACAAAGAGATTCAGCTTAAACGTCAGAACAAAATCTTTTTCCAGATCAGCAGCGCCGGTCACGAAGCCGTAACAACCGCAGCCGGAATGTTGCTGCAACCTGGATACGACTGGTTTTACCCATATTACAGAGACCGCGCTCTGGCGTTGCAACTTGGCACAACGCCTTTTGACCATCTTCGCGCCGCTGTCGCCGCCGAATCCGATCCGTTTTCGGGCGGACGCCAGATGCCTTCGCACTGGGGCAGCCCTGAACTTCATATGGTTTCGCGTTCGTCCTGCACCGGCATGCAGTTTTTGCAGGCCACGGGCGCAGCCGAAGCCGGTTACCGTTACTCGCTGATCAAGGAAATCAGCGACCGCGCCAGTCATTTCAAACACAACGAAATCGTTTACGTTTCAGCCGGAGACGGAGCCACCAGCGAAGGCGAGTTCTGGGAGTCTCTGAACACCGCCTGCAATCTGAAATTGCCTTTGCTGTATTTGATCGAAGACAACGGTTACGCCATCTCGACTCCGGTCGAAGTACAGACTGCGGGCGGCAGCGTTTCGCGTTTGGTGACAGGTTTTCCGGGTTTGTACATCGCCGAATGCGACGGGACGGATTTGGTTGAAAGCTTCGACACGCTGAAGGGCGCAATTGAATACTGCCGCCAGCGACGCGGCCCCGCGCTGGTTCACGCACAGGTCACACGACCTTATTCGCATTCGTTGTCTGACGACGAATCGCAATATCGCACAAAAGAAGAGCGGGAACGCGACGCCGCAACCGATCCAATCGTCAAGCTCGGCAAGTTCATTTTGCGCGAAGGCCTGTTGACCCAAAACGAATTGCAGCGGCTGCGCGATGAAGTTGACGCCGAAATCAATGACGCGGCTGACCGCGCAACCAGGATTCCGCAACCGCCAAAAAGCTCTGCTCTGAATTATGTTTACTCGCCAGATGTTGACCCGACCTCACCTGAATTCGACACCGAAGACAAAGTTGAGCTGAGCGGCAACGAAGCCACGATGGTTGATCTGATCAACCGCTGCCTGCACGAAGAAATGGAGCGCAATCCGCGCATAGTTGTGCTGGGCGAAGACGTGGCCGACGCCAGTCGCGCTCACATTCTGAACCACGTCAAAGGCAAAGGCGGAGTTTTCAAAATCACCTCGAACCTGCAACGCGAATTCGGCAGCGACCGCGTTTTCAACACTCCGCTGGCCGAAGCCAACATCGTCGGACGTTCAATGGGAATGGCTACAAGAGGATTGAAGCCCGTGGCTGAAATCCAATTCTTCGATTACATCTGGCCTGCCATGATGCAAATACGCGACGAAATTTCCGTCCTGCGCTGGCGAACGAACAACAACTGGAAATGCCCAATGGTTTTGCGCGTGCCGATTGGAGGTTATCTGACCGGCGGCGCGGTTTATCACAGCCAATCCGGCGTTTCGACTTTCACGCAAATTCCGGGATGGCGCGTGGTCATGCCTGCGACTGCGCTGGACGCCAACGGATTGTTGCGGACGGCGATTCGTTCGGACGACCCTGTCATGTTTCTGGAACACAAACATCTGTACCGCCAGACTTACAACAAGAGCCAGTTTCCCGGACGCGATTTCATGATTCCGTTCGGCAAAGCCAAAGTCGTTCGTCCGGGCGAAGACCTGACCATCGTCACTTACGGCGCGTTGGTTCAGCGTTCACTGGTTGCGGCCAGACAAGCCGCCGCCGATGGCATTGATGTAGAAGTGATTGATCTGCGAAGCTTGAATCCTTACGACTGGGCGGCCATCGAACGCAGCGTCAAAAAGACCAACCGAGTGATTGTCGCTCACGAAGATTCAATCTCTTGGGGATACGGCGCCGAAATCGCCGCGCGCATTGCCAGCGAGTTGTTCGACCATCTGGACGCTCCGGTCAGACGTGTTGGCGCTCTGGATTGTTTTGTGGCTTACGCGCCGGATGTCGAAGACGAAATACTGCCGCAAGTCGAAGACGTGCTGAAAACGATCAACGAAATTGCGGCTTACTGAATCGGTGCGGAACCCGGAGCGGTAGCGACTGGGTGGTCTCGCGAAATGAATTCCGAAATAACCCGGTCGCTACCGCTCTTCCGCATCATTACCCAGACTTGCGATGACGACCGGAAAACTCGCTGGCATTTACGTCGGCAAACAAAAAGGCGAAGGCAAAACCGAAGTCGCCTCCGCCGAACTTATCGCTAATCATGGTTTAAGCGGCGACAGTCACGCTGGCCGCCATCCGCAACGCCAGGTCAGCTTGTTTGC
>JAGNMH010000132.1 GCA_017991275.1 Acidobacteriota bacterium | reverse complement strand
CCACTCCACCGCCATCAACCGGAATGGTCGTAGCCAGATCAAGCCTGCCATCCTTGTTGAAATCACCCGACGCCAGGCGAGAAGGTCGGTTGGGAAGCAGGATATTCTGGACATTTGCAAATTCACCTCTTCCATTGCCCGCATAAATCGAAACCAAACCACCGGTAATGGTGCTGCCCGCGTTGCTGATGGCAAGATCAAGCAATCCGTCACCATTAAAGTCGCCGGTCAGTATATCTTCCGGGTCGCGCCCCAGCGGAAAGTTCCGCGCAATCCCAAACCGCGTACCATTTGCACAGACTGCGGAATCGTCAACTGTTGTCCCAGGCACAACTCCGTAAATCCGGCTCGGAAACAGCAATACAAGACTGGAAACTGAGAGGAAAAAAATCAGAACAGGAATAGCCGACTTATAATGTGAAGCTCTCTTGCTGGTCATCTTTAACTCCTAATGAGGTTATTGCGGGGGAAGGAAGAGAAATTACTCTTTTGCTAATCGCTATAGCAGTTGGGCAATTAGGCAATTAGATGATTTGGTGTAACTCGTGATGAGGCGAAATGGATACTAGCACTGAACAGCCCTCTGTCGCATCTGCCGCCATAGCAAAGAATTAAAGGTTGACTGGCGCAAAAGCTGCGTGCTATACACTTGCCCGGCTGCCCCGCCAGATTAATATGAGATTTTGATCTCCCCTATGCCCTCTTCTTTCGATTTGTGCATGTCTTTGTCACCAAGAACTCAGGTATTGCGTTTTTGGTCACCCCGTAATTTCCGTCTTTAACCATCCGACCCGCTTGAATCCATGAATTTTCTGTAGCTGAGCTTGTCGTCTCGGCTTTTTGTGCTCCCTCACCACAGGAAGGTCGTTGTTATGAATACATTGTCACAAAAGCGCCCCACGCTAAGTCTAATTTGTCTGGCTGTTTTGCTTGGCAATCTTTTCCTGCAACCAATCATAGCTTTCGCGGGCGCGACGCAACCAACCGCCCAGCTTTCATTCGCCAAGCAAGTATCCGTCAACGGCAAGGAAGCTTCTGCCGGACAAACGCTTTTCAACGGAGACCGAATCAGAGTCTCCGGTCTTGGTTCCGCCGTCATCAATATAGGCAAACTTGGCCGAATCGAAATAGGCAAGGACACTGAATTTATCCTTTATATTTCCGATAACCTGATCGGTGGCGATTTAATCAATGGTTGTATGGGGATTATCGCTTCCACAGGAGTCAACACTTCGGTCAAGTCGAACAAGGGAGTTGTCAGTTCCGACGGCGGGCAACCGGATTCTTACTTTTTAGGTCAGCGCGGTAATCAAGGACGGGTCATTCCAAGTCTGGGCGAAGCCAAAATCCTGATTGATGGCAAGATAGAAACCGTCAGCCCGGGTGAAACACTGGACATTGATTCTCCAAACGGACAGAACAACCTTTATCGTCGAAATGGCAGCACCTGCACCCAGGGTATGAGCTGCGCTTGCGGTTTGCTTGATCCAAATTCAACCAGAGCATCCAATCAGCAATCGAACACAAACCCCAATACTCCGAAAAACACTCCACAGGGCAATTCTGGCAACGGAGGAATCACACTCCCATTATTATTCACGGCTGTACTTGGAGCCGGGATGGCTTCATTTTTCGCCAATAATCCGGGCGGACCTGCTGTTCAAGGAAACGGATTGACCTGCGTGGACACCACAGGTTTCTTTTGCCGTCGCGTTAGTCCCACGACTCCGCAACGATAGTTTTTTGATGACCTTCCAGTTCAACGGCAGGGGCTTACGGCAAAAGCTTGGCTCCTGCCGTTGACGATATTTCAGACCCGACTGCTCTCTCAACTGCTAACTCTCTCCTGACCGCCCCCCTCGCAGTTCGATATTTCCATGAAGATTTCGCTCAACCTGTCATCCATTGGTGTTCGTGTAATAGTTTTCGGCCTGGCGCTATTTTTCTGCCTGGGGTTGATCGGTTTTGAGCTTCAACGATTTATTACTTCTGTGGCAGCCAGTTCGTCAGTTGCGATTGACCTCTCCATGCTGGAATCGGCAGCAACCTACTTTCCCAACTCTGCCAAGATTCAGGCACGGCTGGCCGCGCGAATGATTGAAAGCCAGTTGGATGGTCTGCAAAGCCATGAAGCTTTGACAGAAAAAGCAATGCGACACGCGACGCGCGCCGTCGAACTGGCTCCGGCAAATTATGAGTACCACGTTTTACTGTCCGCTGCCGCTGAGCTGAAAGGCGATCAGGCCGAAGCCGAAGCGGCTTTGCGCGAAGCTGTACGACTGGCTTCAAACAACGTCAATGTGCGCTGGCAAATGGCAAACCTGTTTTTGCGATTAGGTAAGGTCGAAGAATCGCTGCCAGAATTTCGTTTTGTCGCGCAGTCAGAACCAAGGCAATTGCCAAACATGCTCAACCTGCTTTGGAAAGCGACCTCCGGCAACCTGGCAACGCTTGAACAAATAGTCGGCAATGATTCGGCAGCCAGACTGAGTTTCGCTACGTTTTTGACCGAGCAGGGACGTTTTGAAACCTCCGCCCAAGTCTTTACTCAAATAGACCGCGGCAACCGTTTGCAATCGCCGGAAACCGGCAGAATTTTTGATGCGTTCCTGAAAGCCGATCACTGGCAATGGGCCGATCGTCTGTGGCGGGACACGATGGCCAATGTAAACGAAGCTGATAATTCCCAGGCTAACAATTTTTTGTTGTGGAACGGCGGTTTTGAACATTCCCCGCGCAAAGGTATGGCTCAATTTGATTGGCAATTGAGCAACAACAATTTCGCGCGGCTGACAATTCATCCAGGTGGGCGTTCGGGAAACAAAGCTCTGCGGCTGGCCTATCTGGGAATTGATACGACCAGGCTGGAACGTGAGGCGCAGCATTTTGTCGTCCTGCAACCAGGACAATTTTATCGGCTGGAATTTTTTGCCAAGCCGGAAAAGCTGGTCACCGACGAAGCGCCGCAAGTTGCAATTCTGCGCGCGGACAACCGCGAACTGATCGCCGCGTCGCCTGCCGTTTCTCCGGCAAACAATGACTGGCAAATGTTGACGATTGATTTTGCAGTTCCGTCTGATCTGGCCGCAGTGGTTGTGACCATTAAGCAGACTCCGCGTTACCGTTACACCGAACCGACTCAGGGAGTCATTTGGTTCGATGATTTCAGCTTGAAAGCGCAATGAAAATTACCACCGATCAAGTCATCTCAACGGGCTTAGTAGCTTTGGTCGTCTTCACAGCGCTGACTCACGGCGCAGTCGAATCGTGGTCGGAACTGATTTTTGTGCTCGTAGTTGCGGCGCTCTGCCTGTTGTGGGCCATCAAGGCAATCAAAGACAGAAAACTGTCGCTGGTCATCCCTGCCAATTTGTGGCCCTTGACCGGACTGATTGTGCTGGGATTGGCGCAAAGCCTGACACTTGATACCGGTAACGGAAGACTTTTCAGCCTTTCGCTGGATGCCGAAGCAACACGCAGTACAACGTTATTGCTGGTCTGCCTGCTGATTACTTCGTTGTTGGCGTCGAACTTTCTTACTCACCGCGACCGGCTGCAAACCCTGATGCAGTTTTTGACAATTTTCGGCCTGGTGCTGGCGACGTTTTCGCTGATCCAGTACTTCACCTGGAATGAAAAGTTTTACTGGATGCGCGCAGTTGAAACCAAAACTTTTTCTTTTGGACCGTTCGTCAATCGCAACCATTTCGCCGGGTACATGGAATTGCTGCTGCCCTGGCCGGTGGCGCTGATGCTGACGCGACGACGGAGCGCGGCTGAAAAATCTTTCTACCTGTTCATCACCGCCTGGATAGCAATAGTCGCAATCTTTTCGCTTTCGCGCGGCGGGATGATGAGCATTTTTACTCAACTGGTTTTTCTGGCGATTTTCAGGCCTCGTCAGTTTGACCAGGCCGAAATCACAGTTGCGTCTTCGCGAATGAGGTTTTTCCTTCAGCGCGGAGCAGCGGCGGCAATCATGTTGGTTGTCATATTCGGAGGCTTGACCTGGCTGGGCGCAGAACGAGTCGTTGATCGAGTTGCCATAGGCTTTGAAAATGAACAGGTTCCCGCCGCGTCTCAATCTTCGTCAGCACCCGATCAATCGTCTTACGGCGGTCGCAATGAGCTTTGGCGGGATAGCCTGGAAATCTTCCGCGCTTACCCATTAACCGGCGCGGGTTTGGGCAGTTTTGAAACCGCATTGCCGATTTATAACCAAAGCAGAAATTCGGGAATGATCGCTTCCCAAACTCACAACGATTATCTGCAAATGCTGACTGATGCCGGGCTGATAGGCGGTTTGCTGATGATCTGGTTTCTGATGGCCACCGGTCGCGGTGTGCTGAAGGGATTGAAAGTTCACGAACCGTTGATGAGCCACGCGGCCTTTGGCTGCGCCGCCGCCATACTTGGGTTACTGGTTCACAGCCTGTTCGATTTCAACCTTCAACTTTTATCGCATTCATTGTTGTTTCTTTCTTTCGCCGCTATCGCTACGCAGTTGGGAGAGTTGGCGAAACTCATTACCAATACACGTGTCAAAGGTTAGAGATTATGCAAACTCCACAATCAAATAACGGCAATCACAACGCCAACTCGGCGGCTAATTCGGCATTCGATCTGGAGAAGCTGGCAAGCGAGTCGGAAACGACTGTTCTGCCGCTGAGTTATACCGAGGGAACCATTGCGCCAAGCCCGTATTTTCCTCATGAAATGAAAAACGAAGAAGAGGCCGGGTTTGATGTGCGCGATTTCCTGCGACGTGTTCAGCGACGCAAATGGCTGATACTGACGATTGTCGCCATTGCCACTCTGATGGCAGCCGTAAATTCTTCGCGTCAAAAGTCCATTTTCATGGCCTCCACGACCGTAGAGGTTGGCAATAACAAGAACCAAACCTTCGTCAAAGATGGAGACTTTTATTACCGCGACGACAATCAGGAGATAGAAACCGCCACTTTCCTGATTCAGAGCCATCCGTTGCTGATCGAGGTTGTGGCCAATTTTGGGTTGGATCAAAACAAAAAATTTCTGGATGCCACTGAGCAAAAGTCTATTTGGGACGTGCTGAAAAATAAGCAAAAAACCGAGCCGCAACCAACCGATGAACCGCAGGAAACGGTGCCGACCAATTTTGACGTAAGCATACGCCAGCGCTCGCCCGAAGAAATCAACCGTCTGGCTCCTTTCGCAGACATTTTAAGTGGCGGGTTAACAGTCGAAAAAGTGAAGATGACCCGGTTGATTCGAGTCAATTTCAGACACACCGACCCGGAAATCGCCGCATTGGTAGCCAATGGCGTCGCACAGGTCTTCCGCGAAAAAAGCTATGTCAATAAAACCTCTGTCAATAAAGAGTCATCAACTTCGCTGAACAAAGCGACACGAGAGTTGGAAGCGCAGATGCAAAAAGCCGATCAGGCGCTGGCCGATTACACCCGCACCAACGGCATCTTTTCTCTGGAAGGCAAAGAAGACCTGACAGCCAACAAGCTCATAGCCTTGCACGAACAAACGATGCGCGCCGCAACCGACCGCATCATCAAACAATCGCTGTACGAAGACGCGCGACAAGGCCGCGTCGCCCAGTTACCTGAAGCGCTGTCAAACCAGCAAACAAACGATTTACAAAAAAGACTGAGCGAATTAAACATTGCCGCCGCGCAATTAAACATCAAATACGGCCCAGAAAATCCCAGAATTGCCGAAGTTCGCGACCAGATGGAAGTCATGCAAAAAGACATTGTCAGCACTCGTACTCAGCTTGTTGACAAGCTGAAAACCGATTACGAGCGCTCCGTCCGCGACGAAGCAGCAATGAATACGTTATTGAGCCGCGCCAAAGGCGAAGCTGTTCAACAAAATCAGACTTCAATTCAATTCAACATACTGAAACAGAAGGCCGAAACTGCGAAGACGCTTTACACGGACTTCCTGCAAAAAACCAGTCAGGTTGATCTTGAAGCCGCGCGGGTCGCCAACGATATTTCCATCGCTGAACCGGCGCGCGTTCCGGGCGGCCCGATCGGCCCATCCAGAACCCGCCCCGTAATTCTCGCTTTCCTGCTCAGCCTTGCTGCCAGCATCGGGCTGGTCTTCCTGCTGGATCATCTGGACAACACGATCAAAACAGTTGAAGACGTCAGCCGATACGTCCGGCTGCCTGCCCTGGGAGTCATCCCAGCCATCGGAGTCAATGGCCACCGTCTAACACTCAACGTGGCCAGACAAGAGAAAAACGCGCTTCCCACCAACGGTATTCTTTCTCCGAAAGATGCTTATAAATCCGCCGGTTCCGTCGCCGAAGCTTACCGAATGCTGAGAACTTCAATCCTGCTGGCCGCCGCCGGTCAACCACCGAAAACAGTTTTGGTAACCAGCAGTCAACCCGGCGAAGGCAAAACCACGACAACAATCAACACCAGCATCTGCCTGTCGCAACTGGGCGCAACAGTTTTGCTGATTGACGCCGATATGCGGCGTCCGCGAATTCACAAGATTTTGGGGATTGACCACAGGAAAGGGCTTTCAAATTATCTGTCCAGCGATATGTCTTTGAAGACAGTGGTTCAACCGACCAAGGTTCCGAATCTTTATGTGCTGCCTTCTGGCATTGTCCCGCCCAATTCGGCTGACCTGCTGAGTTCAGAAAAGTTCCGGCTGATGCTGCAAAAACTGTCGCAGCATTTCGATCACATACTGATTGACTCGCCACCCATCGGCAGCGTGACCGATCCGATCATCATGTCCAGGTTGGTTGACGGAGTGATGTTGATCGTTCACGGCGGCAAAAGCTCGCGCGAAATGGTCGTCCATTCGCGTCAGGAACTGGCCAGCGTCGGAGCCAAAATCTTCGGCGTAGTGCTGAACAACGTCAACCTGGCCCGTGACGGTTACAGCACTTACTACAAACGTTACCAGTACGAGTATTCGCGCGAATCCAATCAGGTGAGCTGAGTGGCCTGATTGATATTTGGTCGCTGCTCAGGTCTATGATTTATGCGGATGGTAAAAAGGAAAGCGTTCTGCGATCAATCGGAGAGCTCGAACAAAGGGGTAAAGAAACATCATGTCTTTTGGCAAAGCCCGGAACTCCCAGTCAATGACTGTCGGCGCGAAGATCAGGCGAAAGAAGTGACGAAATTTATCCGCAGGCCGATTCTGTAACTTCAGGAAATAGTGGTGCAGATGGAATTTGCTCATTGAACTGCCAAGCGGCTGAGCAAGTATTCGACCAATGCTACTGGCTAGCCCGCACGAATCAGCATCCGAACGCGCCAACCGTTCAATCGCCGGTGGAACCTGAGCGCCGGTCAAATCCTGCGCAAGCAATAGACCGTGCAACAACACACGCTCACACTTTAATGACCGCGCCCGCGCCAAAGCCAAATCCCAATCAAGTTGTGGGTTCAGATTGATCAACCCCGCCACGTCTGCAATCCACCCCAACCGCTCCCAGCAATGACGCGATCCGTGCGCGCATAGATAAAGCAGCAAATCTTCCAGCCCAAGCGTCACCATCTGTTTTCCACCCGGAAAAACCATCATTTGATTTTTGCTGATGTGCTCCGTGCCCATGTCGAACGGCAGGATATTGGACGAAAGATGCCATTGCAGATCAATCAATGCACCGCTGCCAACCTTGGTGAAATAAAACTCTCGCTCAATCGTGGTGAAAACCGGGTCGTTCAACAACAACAAATCCATCCGCGATTGATAGTCGGCTGATGCCAGCAATTCCCCTACCTTTGCCAAATCACGCTCATCAACCAGAATGTCCAAATCGGTAAACTCTCTCCAAGCTAGATCGCCGTAGGCCAACATCGCCAACGTTGGGCCTTTGAAAGGAATCGCTGATATGCCCTCAGCCTTGAGCATCTCAATTATTCGCCACAATTCTCCGGTCAGAAGCAGATTGTGTTTGAGATTATTTTGAAAAGAGCGATGAAATGATTCGCACACAGCAGCAGGAACAGAGTCCCAACCGAACTCCTGAAGAAACCACCACAACTGAGGCATAACTCCGTGGTAAACGGCTTCATCGGTCACTATTGCCCAATCAATTGAATCATTAACAACTGGTGGCATAAGGGCTGAACCATTTCCACTGACAGCCAGGCGCACCGCGTTAATCAGGAAAGCTCGCTCAGGTGAAAAGCTCTCAATCATCAGGCTGTTCATTTGTTGACGCCCTTTACCTGTGACATCCAGGATTCGGCGTACAACCCGCCGAGCGCAAGCAATTCCGCGTGAGTCCCCGATTCGATGATTTGCCCTTCATTCATCACATGAATTTTGTCGGCTTGCATCGCGGTAGTGAACCGATGCGTGATGAGAATCACAGTGCGTCCGGTCATTGCCCCGCGAAACCGCCGCAGCCAGTCCGATTCCGCCCACGAATCCATCGAACTGGTCGGTTCGTCCAGCAAGACAATGGGTGCCGATCTGGCGAACGCGCGCGCCAGCGCCAATCGTTGCCATTCGCCGCCGCTGAGTTCCGCGCCTTGCGAAAACCATTTGCCCAACATCGTGTCGTAACCATACGGCAAACGATTGATCACCTCCGCCGCGCCTGCTTCTTCGGCGGCAGCGCGAATCTCTGCATCGGCCAAATTCTCTTCTGGTGCGCCCAATCGAATATTTTCGGCAACCGTAGCGTTGTAATGAACCGGCTGTTGAAACAGCACTGTGATCGCGCGGCGTAACATTGCCAATTCCATCTGGCGCAAATCCACTCCGTCAATCTTTATGCTGCCCGCATCCGGGTCATACAACCGGCAAAGCAATTTAATCAGCGTAGTCTTCCCCGCCCCGTTCAGCCCAACAATCGCCGTGATCTGTCCGGCAGGAATTGTCAGGTTGAACCCATCCAACGCAGCGCGTTCGCTGCCCGGATATCGAAATGTAACTTGATCGAATTCGATTCGTAACGGCTGAGCCAGCGTGCGGTACGAAGAGCGTAAGCGACCTGCGCCTCGGTAAGTGTGCGCTTCATCGAAGCTCAGGTCGCTTACGCTCTCCGTACTCCACCAATTACAAGGCAATGGGTTTTCTGGATCAACAATCTTCGGCTGTAAATCCAGAAACTCGAACAGATCGCCCAGGAAAAGCGCGTTTGAATAACAGCCGCTGAAATTGCCGACCAGCGAACGCAACACCTGCTGCCCTTGATTAAAGGCTTGGTAAAACAATGCCAGCGTTCCCAACGTGGCCGCGCCCTGCAAAGCCTGCCACCCCATCCATCCCAAAGTTGCGCCTGTAATCGCCAACGCGAATAGACCGGCAATGAATTCCAGAGCGACTTCGCGTTTGACCAGACGCAACTGCCCCTCGCGCAATGTACGGCGCAATTCACCGTATGCGTTTCTGAAATGTTCACCCAATCCAAACAACCGGACTTCAGCCGCTGTTTCAGTCGCCGTCAGCACCCAATCGTAATACCAGGTTCTGCGTTCAGTTTCGGTCACGAATCGCTGCCAGTTGTAGCGGCGTAGAGTATTGACCATCACCGCTGTAGCCAGCGGAACCGTCGCCGTCAATAGTGAAAGTGGCAACCACCAACCATACGGCAACAGCACTGCCAACAATGCCAGCAATGTGACCGCGCCTTGCAACAATCCGCCCATGTTTTCCAGCAACTCAATCGGACGATAGCTGGCGTCTGACCGTGCTCGATGCAGATGGTCGTGGTATTCCGGCATTTCGTAAAAGGCGAAATCAACCTCGGCGGATTTGAGCTGAATCAAATCACTGATGTGATCTTTCAACAACTCTGATTGCGCCGTGCGAACATAGTTGCCGATGCGATGGAACAGTTCAATCAATAACATCGCTGCGCCCGCCAACGCCGCGTAAACCAGCATCGGTCGCAAGCGCGCAGCCCCATCT
>JAGNMH010000826.1 GCA_017991275.1 Acidobacteriota bacterium | reverse complement strand
CCGTCACCCCGTCACCGGATAGCATTACGTTACGCGGGCTGATGTCCCTATGAACGATACCCCGCGCGTGAACTTCGCCGAGCGCCTCGCACAATTGCAAAGCGATGTTTGCCGCTTCGGCAGTTTCCAGCCTGCCGCGCTCGTCCAGTTCTTCACGCAGCATTCGCCCTCGCAAAAACTCCATGACCACGAACCGCAAATCTTCGCCGATCATTCCGGTATCGAAAAAGCGCACAATGTTTGGATGGTCAATGCCTGTCAGAGCTTCGGCTTCGTGGCGCATGCGCTCCAGCATTTCCTGCCAGTAATTGCGCGCGGCTTCGGCGTCAATTGCATACGTCAATTCGCGCCGCACCAGTTGAGCCGGGTCGCTCACCTTTACGACAACTACATTGTCGGTCTGCAAATCCGTCGCGGCGAACACCGTCGAAAGCCCTCCCTGACCCAAATGCCGGTAAAGCTTGTAACGCTCCCCGACGGTTTGATTCAGCAATTGCGATAAGTCGGGTTCGTGAACCTGAGCGCAGTTGGGGCAGAAAACGACGAATTCTGATAGTTCGCCGAAACAACGCTGGCACCGAGTCATAGCTGGCTCCTTCATGAAAGTTCGTAGTCCCGCCTTTAGGCGGAATGGGCGTGGCCGCCAAGCCTTTCCGCCTAAAGGCGGGATTACGTGCTTTTGATCGTGTTGGAAAGTTTTCTGAAAAAGGGTGAGCGGAGTATAGGTGAAAAAAATTTGACTGTCAGCGGAAACTTTGGAGTGCCGCGACTTGTCGCAGCTTTTCTTTCTTTACCGAAAAAAACCGGTTGACTCGGCAATACCTCAACGCGAACGTAAAGCTGCGCCGAGTCGCAGCACTCCAAATTAAAGCCCGCCGCGTAAGTACGCGATGATGTCGGCGATTTGTTGTTTGGTCAGCGTCTTTTCGTAACCTTCGGGCATCAGTGAAATTGTCGAAGCGCGAATCTCTGCGATGTTCTTTCGCAAGATCGTCACGTCTCGGTCGGCGTTGCGAAGCGTCACGGCTCCAGGAGTTTCGTTGGCCAGAATGCCGTCTTCGATGCGCCCGTCTTTGGTCGTCAGGATGTAATTCACAAAACGGCCTTCGATGGTTTCGCTGGGGTTCATGATGGAATTCAACAACTCTTCCTTGGTTTTGTTGTTGATGCCGGAAAGGTCGGCTCCAACGCGCGGACGACCGGCTTGCGGAATGTGGCATTTGGCGCAGGTTGAACTGAACAAGTCGCGGCCACGCATGACGTCGCCGTTCAGCTTCAGCGAGTCGGCGTAGCTGGCGACGACGGCTTTGCGTTCGTCGGTTTCTGATTTGAAAAACGCTTGAGCGCGAGTGACTACGTCTTTGTCGGGATGATCGAAGAGCTTCGCCTGCATTGAGGGATCAGCCATCGTCCGTTCGATCTTTCCTTCTTCCAGAGCCTTGAGCAAAACCTTCATCCGCTCGCGGTCGCTGAGCAATGCGGCCAAAACCCGCTGGCGAATTTCCGGCGAAAACTTCTGCCACTGACCAATCAGGTTCGCAGCAATGTTGGCATCGTCAAATGCCGCCAGCGATTCGATGGCAGCCGTTTGCAACTCCGGCGAATTTTGATCCGCCAACAGTTTTTCAAGCGCCGTTGAGACAGCAGCAAACTGGCCTCCGCGCAAAGCTCGCACAGCCGTGACGCGAGTTTTGACCGGCAGGCTGGCATTCTGTGAATCTGCCAGCGCCTTTTGCACCAGACCTTTTAGCTCAAAGAACCGCGCCGTCTCCCAGGTCGCTTTTTGCAGAGCCTCGTTGTCGCTGCTAAGAAGTTTCATCAACACGGCTTCGGCTCCGGCAACACGCAGGTTTTTGACATCGGCCAGTTTCAAACCTTTGCTCAAACCGTTAAGCGTCGGTTCGGCGTCCTTCAGCGAAGCGACCAGCTTCATCAATCCGGCCAGTTCGTTCGCGTCGTGTTTGCCTCCGATCAAGGCAGCCAGTTGCGCGAAAAGCTGTTTGTTGTCGAAGTCTGGATTTTTCTTTCGGAGCAAAGCGAAAAACTGCGCCGCCGAATCATTGACGGAACTCAAAACCGCCAGCCTGAACCATTGGTTGTCGGCGTGTTTAATCGCCAAATCGGCCAGCGCATCCATTGAACGAGCGTCTTTCACTTCGCCAAGCGTAAACGCCGTTTGAAACTGTACTCGCGCGTCAGAATCGGCTGCCATAGCCAGCGCTGCGGCTTGAACGGTTTTCGATTTGATGAAGTTTTCCGCCAAGCGCACGGCGTGTTCGCGGACTCGCGGATGCTGGTCTTTTAGAGCTTTCAAAACTTGCGATTCTTCCAGCGCGGATAAACCTTCCAGCGTCCACAGCGCGTGGATTTTGCCAAGCGGCGACTGAGTTTGATCGAACAACTGTTTCAGAAAAGGAATCGCCGCTTTGTCCTGCCGTTCGACAATCAAGCGCTGAGCCGTTGTCCGATGCCAGCCGTTTTCGTGTTCCAGAGTTTTGACCAGTTCTTCTGTGCTGGCGCTGCCGAGTCGAGGTTTCAAGTCGCGTTTGGCTCGCGGATTTTTCGACGACAGTTTGTAAATCCGCCCCATCGTGTCGCCTGCGTAAAAGTCCATGCCCTTTTTGATTTCTTCTGGAATGGATTCAGGCGTTTCGATGAACATCCGGTAAACGTCCATGAAGTACAAATTTCCGTCGGGCGCGTTGGCG